>CALROS020000212.1:0-4366 GCA_943369855.1 Chitinophaga pinensis
AATAAAGACCGGCTCGTTGTTCACAATGAATGATTTGCGGATACCGAAGATCTGTTTGGCGGTGACACTGTCCTTAAGCCAGACAATGGAGACAGTGGTGTCATGCGATGAAGCTGACCACAATGCATTGTTCGGGGTAAAACTGAATTGAGGATACGCCGAACTCGTGGCGATAAAATCCTCGGCAAGATTGGGAGAGGAGAGAATGATCTGCACGATGGTCGTGTCGAATGCGATCTGCTGACGGATGAGGATCTCAACGTCGGTCGGTCTGGTCTGCAGATTCCACGCTAAATACTGAGTGATCTCGATCCATTGCTCAAGTTTTTCGTCGATGGAGCGGATGGCGAAATGCTGAAGTTGCTGAACGACGGTCGTCCGTTCTTCCACCACCTGCTGCTCGTAGAGCGGACGGATGACGAACCACATAACCCCAATGGAAATAAGGACAAAGAGTCCTACCAGGACGAAGATGCGATGGTGAAAGGAGAGCCGTGAGGTCAAATTCATTCTATTTCAGTCTGCAAAGATCGCGCAATGAGCACGGTTGGAATTATGGGATCATTTCCCGGCGGACCCGAGTATGTCTCTATAATAGAAGATTCGGAAGAGAGAAAATACAAAAAAAACATTCCAAAATTTAGAGAAATTCATTATTTTCTTACAAGAACTTCACATCGTTTGACCATTTTCAGCCCGAAGAAACTCGGGTTTTTTGCTTTAAAACAAAAATCCTCACCGAGGTGAGGATTTTTTTGTTGTCGGGAAGACAGGATTCGAACCTGCGACTTCCTGCTCCCAAAGCAGGCGCTCTAGCCGGGCTGAGCTACTTCCCGAAGTCTGTGAACGGATTAATATAGTCATAAAACGTGAACTTTGAAAATCAATTTTTTCGTTCATTTTGTGCTTTTATCGCATAATTATCAATTCGAACATTACCAATAGAGCGTATGTTTTTTGCACTTATTTATATTCTTGCGACGATCGCAGCAAATTTTACCGCCACCTGGTTCATCCATTTTCCTTTTTTTGGTCAGGTATCCGTTGCAACGTTCATCTTCGGTATAACATTTACTGCACGGGACCGTGTGCACAGTAAACTCGGCAGAACGAATGTCTATTATATGATCGCTGTTGCAGCCCTGCTGAATCTGGTCGTGACGGTGCTGGGAGGAGTGGAATGGCGCATTGTTGTTGCATCGCTCATCGCCATTGTTCTCGCCGAAACTGCTGATACGGAGATCTATCAGCATTTCGTCAGTAACTCATGGGGAATGCGTGTGCTGAAAAGTAATTCCGTCAGTATCCCGCTGGATAGTCTTCTGTTCAACATCATCGCCTTCGCCGGAGTCTTCACGAACATGGAAGTGGCCTCCATCATTTTCGGGGAGATCGTCTTCAAAGGGATCGTCAGTGCTATCACTGCTTTGCGTCCGCTGGAATATCTCCGCTCCGGCACTGCTTCAAAATAACGCATTACAAAAAAAACTCCGCAGACAGTTTGTTGCATATTCTTTATTATTTGGCTATTATTTTTCAATGAAAAAGCGCACCACAACTTCCCGTAAACGTGATCATGTTGAACTGACGGTGAAGAAGGATGTTGCATTCCGAAGCAAGACCGCAGGATTCGAAGAATGGGAATTTGTGCACAACGCACTTCCGGAGATCGATCTTGCCGATGTTGATCCGTCGTTTCAGTTCTTAGGAAAACAATTATCGCTTCCGCTGATGGTCTCCTGTATGACGGGTGGATATCCGGAAGCGGAGAAGATCAACCGTCAGCTTGCGGAAGTATGTGAAGAGTTCCACCTTGCAATGGGTGTGGGAAGCCAGCGGCAGGCGATGGAGAACAGTCTGTATCACAGATCATTCTCGGTCGCACGAAAGACGGCCCCCTCAATACCGCTGGTCGGGAATATCGGAGCGCCGGAGATCGCACAATTGAAGGATGTTTCACCGGTCCTGAAATTGGCGGAGCTCATCGGTGCGGATGCGTTCGCTGTTCATCTCAATCCGCTTCAGGAATTCCTCCAGCCGGAAGGGAACACGAACTTCAGCGGAGTGTTGAACGGCATTGAATTGCTGGTGAAGAAGTTGCCGGTCCCGATCATTGTGAAAGAGATCGGTGCAGGAATATCATCCTCGGTCGCTGAATGTTTGCTCAATGTCGGTGTTCGGTATATTGATGTTGCCGGTGCGGGCGGAACAAGCTGGGCAGGAGTTGAAATTCTCCGGAAGAAAAAAGGTGAACAAAAAGAATGGAATCCCTTCTGGGATTGGGGCATCAGAACAACGGATGCGCTGGTCGATCTTGAGCCGTTGAAGAAACGATTTCCCGATTTGACCATCATCGCATCCGGAGGTATTACGAATGGACTTGATGCAGCAAAGGCGATCGCACTCGGCGCGGGGATGACCGCTTCAGCCCGTCCTCTGCTCAGAACGCTGATGACCGGCGGGAAGAAGGAGCTGCAGAAAAAGATCGAACAATGGAAGCTGGAATTCCGGGGGACAATGTTCCTCACTGGCTCCTCGACAATTCAACAGTTGAAAGATAATAGAGCACTGCAGCAACGACGATGAATCAATACGAAAAGAAATATCAGCGGTACAAATCGCAGATCGACCAGAAGATCCACTCCTGCGTCCGCAAGAATGAACCGGTATCACTCTACGATCCGATGAAGTACGTCCTCTCCGCCGGCGGCAAACGGATGCGCCCGCTCTTGATCGTGCTGTCATGCGAAGCGGTCGGCGGTTCAATGAATGAAGCGCTGAATGCAGCCGTAGCTATCGAGGTCCTGCATAATTTCACGCTCGTTCATGACGATATTATGGACAATGCCGAATCGCGGCGCGGACGTGCAACGGTGCATGTCCGGTGGGATAATAATGTCGCGATCCTCGTCGGTGATGAATTGGTGGCGCTCGCGTACCGCGAATTGCTGAAAACGAAGTCAAAAGCCATTGCTCAGGTCGCGGATATCTTTACCGAGGGTGTAGTGGAAGTGTGTGAAGGCCAGGCGTATGATAAAGAATATGAGATGCTTCACGATGTATCCATCGACGACTATCTTCTGATGATCTCCAAGAAGACCGGCAAACTCTTTTCCGTTTCATCCGAGATCGGTGCGCTTATCGGCGGCGGTACCGAACGCGAGATCAAAGCACTCCGATCGTTCGGCACCTATATCGGCCGCGCGTTCCAGATCCAGGACGATCTGCTCGACGTGATCGCGGATGAGAAGGAATTCGGTAAGACCATCGGCGGCGATATCGTGGAAGGGAAGAAGACATTCCTTCTTATCAACGCGTATGAACGCGCACAGGGAAAGGATAAGAAACTGATCAACTCCATCATCAAGAATAAAGGGACGTCAAAGAAGAATATCCCGCTGGTGAAGGAGATCTACGAACGGTACGACATTCTCGAGCTTGCCAAGCAGTCCATCGAAAAGGATATCCGGCAGGCGAATCTCCAATTGGAAAAACTGAGGGATACACCCGCCCGCGAGATGCTTTTCTGGTTCTCAACAATGGTGCTGAACAGGCAGTTTTAAATTATGATCGAAAAAGATGTTACCATAAAGAACCGTGCCGGACTGCATACTCGTCCCGCAGCAGCGCTGGTGAAACTGGCGGCGCAGTACAAATGTGAATTCTTCATCTATAAGGACGGATTCGAGATCAACGGGAAAAGCATCATCGGTGTGATGACGCTGGCGGCGGAACAAGGTTCTTCCCTGCAGCTGAAGTTCGAAGGACCCGATGAAGAGAAGGCTGCCGAAGCTGTGGTAGGACTCTTCGAGCGGGGCTTCGACGAAGTATAAAAATATTGTCATTCCGAATCCCGATATATCAAAAGAAAACGATTTTGAGATTCCTTTACATCATAAAACGACAGATTCACATTGACCGATAAAAACGAAATAACATTACACGGTATTCCCGCCTCACCCGGAATTGTCATCGGCAAAGCATACGTCTTTGCCAAGCAGGCACCGCGCGTCGAGGAGAAGTCGATCACCGAGAATGAGGTCGAGCTTGAATTGGAGCGCTTGCAGCATGCTATCGACCGCTCGGAACGTGAACTGCAGAAAGTTCTGCAGCTGACGGAACAGAAGGTCGGCAGCCAAAAAGCGAAGATCTTCGAAGCGCAGATCATGATCCTGGCGGATGCCGTTCTGTTCGGATCCATCCGGAAAAAAGTGCAGAAGGACCTGAAGAGCGCCGAGTATGTCGTCCACCGCGAGATCTCCCGGTACCAGCAGATGATGATGAACTCATCGGACGAGTATATGCGCGAACGTGCGCATGATGTGGAGGATGTGAAGAACCGCGTCATCCGCAATATTCAGCAGGA
>CALROS020000213.1:0-4356 GCA_943369855.1 Chitinophaga pinensis
AGTGCCGGAGGTGCTGCTCGGAGGGAATCACAAAGAAGTGGCAAAGTGGAAAGAGAAACAGCGCAAGTTGAAGACGCAGCACCGGCGCAAAGATCTATTATTATAGAACTGTGGGACAACCATTCCTGGTTGTCCTGTGCCGAGTGAAAAGCGGACAAACAAAATTGTTTGTCCAACGAAAATTGAAAAAATAAAAAATACATTATTCAATCATCGTCCTGCACAGCGGGACAAATCAACGAGGGTAGTATGGACAAGATCAAATTAGTGGAAGCAGCATTCGTGAAATCCGATCTTCCGGATTTCAAAGTGGGTGATTCATTGAACGTGCACGTGCGCGTTGTTGAAGGCGACAAAGAACGTATCCAGCAGTATCAGGGTGTGGTGATCGGCCGCCGCGGCGAAGGCATGGGAGCAACATTCACCGTGCGTAAGATCTCGGACGGTGTCGGCGTGGAAAGAATTTTCCCGCTCCACTCACCCCGTATCGCAAAGATCGAACGCGTGAAAGAAGGACACACACGCCGTGCAAAACTGTACTATCTGCGTGGTCTTGCTGCAAAACAGATCCGTCAGAAAACAGGCGCCAACCAGTGAGTTCAGCGGTCCGTTTAGGGGCAATTCGCGAGCTCTATACTCAGCCGCTGTATCGTTCCATCAAAGGTTCCCCCGGATTTTCGGGGGAACTTTTGTTTGATACACCTGCCGTGCATATCGATGCACTCATGAGCAATGAGCGCACTGCGGCATTCGTCGCTCCGGTGGACTATGCCCAGAACAGTTCGGATATGGTCATCTATCCCGGACTCGGTGTCTCCTCCTCCGGCTACAGCAATGTTGCCCGTCTCTATCTCCGGAAGAATCTTGCGGTCATCAAAACGCTTGCCGTCGGCACCGTCACTGCAACAGATGTTGTGCTGACACGAATCGTGCTCGGCGAAAAATACGATTCCGAACCGGCGATCGTCCCGGTTGTCGGAACGGTGGATGAGATGCTCACGAAGGCGGACTGTGCACTTGTCACCGGCGATTCCCTCTTGACGCTTCAGAACGATCATCCCTACATCGACATTGTGGATGAATGGAGTGATATCACCGAACTGCCGTTCGTCCACACCATGTGCATCGGCAGGACCGATACCTTCTCCAAAGATCTCAGCACCGTGCTGATGTCCTCTCAGGAAGAGGGACGAAATTCTCTCGGTTCCATCGCGAACGGACTCGCAGCAGAGATGAATCTGTCGGCGGACCTCATTCAAAATTATCTCTCGCATTTTTCCTACGGATTCGACGAACTCTCAAAATTGTCGCTCGAAGAATTCTTCCGTATGGCCTTCTATTACGGAATGCTGGGAGATATTCCCGAGATCAATATCGCGGAATAACATCCTTCCTTACCAATGGATTTCTAAGGTTCTTTCTTCATTCCTGTTCAATTCTCCGTTGAAACTCACTGTTTTTCAACGTAATTTGGTTCAATGCTTAAAAATCTCCTAATAAAGAATTACGCACTCATCGAAGAGATCTCCGTTGAATGGTCGTCGGGACTCACCATCATCACCGGTGAGACCGGCGCCGGGAAATCGATCCTGATCGATGCGCTCGGACTCCTGCTTGGTGAACGGGCCAGTACCGAAATGATCCGCACCGGTGCGGAGAAAGCGGTCGTCGAAGGATTGTTCGATGTGAAGGATAATGACCGCGTTACCGAGATCCTTCGGTCCAGCGAGAATGACCTTGCTGATGAACTGATCATTCGGCGTGAGTTGACGAACAAAGGACAAAGCCGCTGTTTTGTGAATGATTCCCCTGTCTCGGTTGCTCTATTAAAGGAGATCGGTGATGCACTTGTGGACCTTCATGGACAGCATGAGCATCAATCGTTGCTCAGGCCAGAAACACATATCGATTTCCTTGATGACTTCGGCGGGTATGAAAAAGAGATCGCTGCATATCAGCAGGTCTACCGGACGCTTGCCGAACTGACATCAAAGAAGAAAGAGCTGCAGCAGCAGGAAGATCAGCTCAAGGCGAAAAAATCGCTCTACGAATTCCAGATCAAAGAGATCGATGCGGTGAATCCGCAGCTGGGTGAAGAGGACAATCTTGAATCGGAATTGAAGATCCTGGAGAATTCCGAAAAGCTCAGCGAGCTGACGAACGGCATCCATCAATTATTATATGAAGCAGAGAATTCCGTCCGCGACAGTCTGGTGAAAGCTCGAAAGATGGTGGAGCAGCTGTCGGAGATCGACAAGTCATTTACGGAATCCGTCGCTGATGCCCGCTCCGCCGAAGTGATCGTGGACGAACTCTCGAAGCAGGTGCAGAGTTACGCTTCAAGGATCGAGTTCAATCCCGAACGGCTCGAAGAGATCCGCGAACGGCTCGGTGCGCTCTCATTATTGAAGAAAAAATACGGCGGCACCATCGATCTGCTGATCGAATTCCGGAAGAAGATCGGTGATGAATTCAAGTTCGCGGAGAACTTCGAAGGAGAGATCGCGAAGCTGGAGAAACAGATCGATTCTGTCAGAAAAGAATGCGGCGAGAAAGCTTCCGTCATCACCGCAAAACGGAAAGAGTCATCGAAGAAACTGGAGAAAGCGATCCTCTCGTCCATCGGCGAATTGGGGATACCGAAAGCGCAGTTCCAGACGACGATCCAACAACGCACGGTCGATGCATCGGCGAACATGCTTGCGGTGAAGGTCGGGAATCAATTGTTCGAAGCAACATCAAAAGGTGTCGATCACATCGAGTTCTTCATCTCCACCAACGTCGGCGAAGATCCGAAACCGCTGGTGAAGGTCGCATCAGGGGGTGAGGTTTCCCGCATCATGCTTGCGCTCAAAGGAGCACTTGCGAATTCCGACAAGACCCCGCTGCTCATCTTCGATGAGATCGATACCGGCGTGAGCGGAAGGATCGGTCAAGCAGTCGGTTTGAGTCTGAAAAAACTCTCAGCGCATCATCAAGTGGTTGCCATTACGCATCTGCCGCAGATCGCAGGATTAGCCGACACACATCTTGCCGTGGAAAAGACCGAAGCGAACAAAAAGACCTCCACTCGTTTGCGTAAACTCGAGACTGAAGATCGCGTCCGCGAAGTAGCGAAACTGATGAGCGGTGCAGAAGTGACAGAGGCAGGATTAAAGAGCGCAAGAGAGTTGATGGGATTGAAGTAATTATTTTTATTCGTGCTATTTGTGGATAATTCTCCACTAATAACACGAATTATCACGAATACTACCGAATTATCATGCCCTTATTTTTAACAAATTCCCTCACGCGTACCAAAGAAGAATTCAAGCCGCTCACTGAAGGGACCGTACGGATGTATGTGTGCGGACCGACGGTATACGGACTCTCCCATCTTGGTCATGCAAAAAGCTACGTTTCATTCGATGTCGTCGTCCGTTATCTGCGCTATCTTGGATACAAAGTGACGTATGTTCAGAACATCACCGATGTGGGACATTTGACGGATGATGCGGATGAAGGAGAGGACAAGATCGCAAAGCAGGCACGGAAGGACAAACTCCATCCGATGCAGGTGGTGGAATTGTACACCAAGGAATACTTTGAGGATATGGACGCGATGAACGTGCTGCGTCCGGATATCTCTCCGCGGGCGACAGGACATATCCCCGAACAGCTCGAGATGACACAGCAGCTGCTGGAAAAAGGATTCGCCTACGAAGCAAACGGATCCATCTATTTTGATGTGAGCAAGGATAAAGAGTACGGAAAACTGTCAGGCAGGAACCTGGATGAAGCGGAGAGCGGAACACGCGTCGATGTGAAATCCGAAAAGAAGCATCCCGCTGATTTTGCGCTGTGGAAGAAAGCGGAAGCGAACCACATCATGCAGTGGCATTCGCCGTGGGGACTCGGATTTCCGGGCTGGCATATAGAATGCTCCGCCATGTCCATGAAATATCTCGGTGAAACATTCGATATTCACGGCGGCGGACTGGACAATCAGTTCCCCCATCACGAATGCGAGATCGCACAGAGCGAGAGCGTTACGAAGAAACCGTTCGTGAAATACTGGATGCATAATAATCTTGTAACGGTGAACGGTCAGAAGATGGGGAAATCGCTCGGCAATTTCGTCACACTGAAGGATGCATTCAAACGCTTCGATGCCGGCGTTGTCCGTTTCTTCATTCTGCAGAGCCACTACCGCAGCACGCTCGATTACAGTGAGCAGGCGGTGGAAGGGGCGCAGAAAGGATTGGAGAAACTCCGCAATACCGTTGCGCGTCTCCGAACGGAGATCGGAAAGAACCGGACCGGTTCCATCGATTTCAGGGAACGGTTGAAGGATTATAAGAAGCGGTTCTTTGAGTC
>CALROS020000214.1:0-4332 GCA_943369855.1 Chitinophaga pinensis
ATTGCGGATGATGACATAA
Organism: Chitinophaga pinensis; assembly: GCA_943369855.1. Lineage (GTDB taxonomy): Bacteria > Bacteroidota > Ignavibacteria > UBA10030 > UBA8401 > UBA8401. The sequence continues at coordinate 20 of CALROS020000214.1, forward strand.
CCCGCATCAATGCTGTAACCGCTCAGTTTGTCACCGGCTTCCAATTGATGCAAGAGACGATACTCGGCACCGGCATTCAAGTCATCGGTAATGTCGTATTCTGCACGGAGCAGGTAGAAATTCGTATTCGTTGTTACGCCGAACAGCAAAGAATTTTCTGTTGACGCTTTATACGCATACTTCAGTCCCACCTCCAGTTTTTGGATCGGTTCGATGAATGCGTGGATCGAGATGATGCTCGTGTTGTAGTCAATGAACGGCGCGATGTAATGGTTCTTGTCGGACTTCACTTCGTACTTGCCGATGATGTTCAGCCAGTTCTCATCAACGGGACGATACGCAAGTCCGGTAATAAGATGCGTGATGTCGCGGTATCCGGCGGTCTTCTTCGCGCTTTCGTTGGAACTGAGATATTTCAGGATGAAGCTGAAATCCTGACGGAACCGGTAATCTCCGGCGAATGTCACGTTCATCTTATCGGATGCAGCATTGTCGCCGAACTCCACTTTCGTTGCCGCTTTCAGCGGGAATTTCGGCAGATATTCCAGTGCTGCTGAATATGCCGAATGGTCCTGCGTCGAAGCTTCACCGAGACGCTGGCCGAGCGCCTTCGTCTTTTCATAACCGAGATATCCGGTGAGATCTTCCGTCACCGGCACTTTGTTCTTCAATCCGATGCTGATCTGATTCCGGTAATGGCTTGCTGCATTTCCGATCTCATATTTACCGTATGCCTGCGTATTCTCCGTGATGTTCGAACTGAACCCGAGTGTGGACATCGAACCGCCCCCTTCGTAGAAGCGCTCCTGCGCATTCAGGGAGAGATAATTCGTCACTCTGTATTCACCGACAACGGACGTTGCATTCGGCCGGGTAATATCCTCCGCTGCGCCGAGATTCCGCTCATGGACGGCGGAGAGTTTGATCGCGCTCGAAGCGGCGTAGTCCAATTTTGCCGTGCCGAGTGTCGAATGGGTTGCCAGCACATTTTTCGTCGTATCGGGATTGGTGCCGTCGTATGTGACATCTTCGACCTTCACCGAACCGGTGAGATTGCTCAGAATACGCTGTTCGATACCGCCGATGACGGAACGGAGATCCGTCGTTCCGCCTGCATCGGTGACCTGATGGGTCGTATAGTATTCCGAATTGATCTTCGTGGTCGAGGTCAGCGCATAATCCCCGCCGACGCCGTATTTGATCGTTCCGAGTTCGCGGCGTCCGCCGATCTGTGTCTCGTTCGTGAATCCCTGTTCAACACGGCGGTAGTATCCGTTCAATCTCATGTTGGTGATGGGATTACTGTTGGCATTGAACTTATACGCGAGTCCGGAACCGCTGATGTTGGATGAACGCGCAAGTTCCCCGCCGAGCGAGAGAAGACTGCCGAAGGAGTATTTCGCATCCGTGCCGAGCATCGTGAAGTTCTGCGGCGACTGTTCTTCGGTCACGCCGGTCAATCCGATTATGAATTGATCGTTGAACCTGTGTTCCGCCCGCGCGCCGGCGATGTACGACATTCCGGTTCCCGTCTTCGCTTCGAACGAGACCATAATATAGATCGGATTGCCCATCGCATCCACGCCGGAGACCGGTTGTTTGAAGAAGACCGTTCCTTGTGTATAGTCGATATCATAATCGCTGAAGCGGTACTTGTTCTCCACTTTCAGAAGAATTTCAGAATGGAAACGGTCGCGCGTTTCGATGCGGATCTTTTCTGTTCCAGGAGTGATGTCGTTGTACCCCAAATTATAGAATCCGGAAAGTCCCTGTCCGCGCAGTTCCACCTGCGTCGCGCGGCGGTCTGTCAGTGATCCGAATCCTGTCACTTTCCAGTGTTTATCCTGATGACCGAACTTCACGCCGTTCAATGTTCTGTTGTAGGAGATGAATTCCTGACCGGTCAGATCGGTATTGTAATCGCCGAAGAGTCCGTACGTTTGATTCTTTTCGAGTTTGATATACAGATTACGGTTCGTCTGGATATCGTAGAACAGCATGCTGTTGTCGCCGTAGATGGAATAGAGATAATCAGGATCCAGTTCGCGGAAATACTTCGCTCTGTTCTTCCTGTCCGAATCGAACGATGCGGTCAGAAGATAATCATTGTAGACCGTTCCGCGTGCGTAGAATGCGAGTCTTCCGTCGGTCTGCAGACCGCTCGGGAATGCGCGGTCATCGACCAGCTGTGAACGGTTCCCTTTCGCGGTGTATGAACCTGCGGTTCCATTCGCCAATCCTACGAGTGTGAACGGTTCTTTCGGCGTATTCAGATTGATCTCATGTTCCGTAACGGCTTCACCCACCTGCACAGAGACCTTTGCAACGCCTGCGCTGTAACCGGACTGATACTGGAAGTTCGCCACTCCGTCCACCACCTGCACCTGAACGCCGCGTGAAGTGGAATCAGCATCATCCGTGACGATCTTTCCACTGTCCGCAGCGACGGTGACGTAGACGCCCTCCGGAATGAGATATCCCCATTGATCGAAAACCTTCGCTGTTCCGCGTGCAACGGATTGTCCGTTCGCTTCGATCGATTCCGTCTCGAACTCCATTTGCACCTTGTCGGGAGCTCCGAGAATATGCATCATGCGCTTTTCGGCGAATGCAACGGTGCCGTCCGGATTAACGATGCGGACCTCGAATTCAACATCACCCTGCGGAACAGGAACGTTGATGAAGTCGACCAGTCCGTCCAGACGGACGACCCGTTTCAGCGCGAAGACGCCGTTCACATATATTTCCGCATCGAAGCCGGAAACGGAACGGGCGGTCACCACCTGCCGCGTAAGACCGCTGACGGTGCTGTCCTGCGCCGGACTGATGATCTCCAGCTGAGCGAATGCCGTTCCGCAAAGGAACAGAAGCGCAGCGATCCAATATGAGTACAGTTTATTCATTATCGTTGTTGACGGACGAGCATCCGTTTCTTTCTGATCTCGATGAACTTCGGTGACGCTTTATCTTCGGTGACGGAACCGTCACTCTGTTTCTTCCGGACGGTGTAATCGTGCGAGACGGTCGCTTCTTCCTTGCCGCCGTCCGAAACTTCCGCTATATAATAGAGCTGAACGACGCTGTCCTTCGCTGCGCAATAGATCGTCAGCACGTTCCCGGTCACGTTCACAGAATCAACTCCCCGCACTTTCACGATAGCGGATGGAAGCAGGTTCAATCCTTCCGGAACCGTATCGAGGATCATGGCGGAGACCGTGTTCCGTTTCACCTTCCGCAGGACCTCCAGTTTCAGAATATAACGTTCTTTTGACTTATCCCGCATCATCGAATCCATCGAAGCAGGAGCATTCTTCGGCAGCAGAGTCTCAACGACGAGCCGTGAAGAATCGATTCCGCCTTCGGGGAGCACATTCTTCGTGAACTCGTTCCGGAGGATGCGCATCTCGATACGGCGGTTCACTTGTTTTCCTTCTTTCGTCAGATTCGATGCGAGCGGACGGAATTCGCCGTAACCGATGGTCACCAGACGTTCCGGCGCGATGCCGTAGGCGCTGACCAACTTCTGTTTGATGGTGTTCGCGCGTGCCTGCGAAAGTTCCGTGTTGGACGGGAATTCTTTCGTGTGGATCGGCGAGGAATCCGTATGACCTTCGATCAATGCCGAAGCGGACGGATCCTCGTTCAGGAATTTCGCCGTTGTTTCGAGCGAGCTCAGTGCCGCGCTGCGCAGGGTCGCCTTGCCGACATCGAACAGCACGCCGGACATGACGAAGTTCACGGCACGTCCGCGGACAGCGACGGCGACCTCGTTCATCGTGTTGAGCGTGTCGATGCAGTGCAGCACGCTGTCACCCACAAAGTAGCAGATGGACGATGACGACGAACGCACCGGCTGTGCCTGGAACTGTTCCGGACGATGGACCATCACAGTGTAGCGTAATTTGTATTTGAAGTTCGAACCGACATTCGGCAAGGTCCAATGCAGTTCGTTGCCGTTGATCACCGGTGTGACCGCTGAATCGGCGAACTGGGCGCTTCCTTCAACATAACTGAAGGAAGGATCGAGCTTGTCGCGGAAGTCGACCTTCGTAATATTCTCCGATCCGGTATATTCGATCGGGATCTCAACCGCCACCGGCATCTCGGTCACCGGTTTATCCTCGGTGGACGGGGTGAAGAAGAATTCCACGCGGCGGTTCAGCGAGCGTCCCTCGACGGTCTTGTTGGTCGCCAGCGGCCGTGTCTCGCCGTGTCCTTCAATACGGATACGGTCAACATTGATCCCCTGCTTCTCCACCAGATAATTCTTCACGGCCATTGCGCGTGCCATGGAGAGGACCTTGTTGTTCGGG
>CALROS020000215.1:0-4298 GCA_943369855.1 Chitinophaga pinensis
TGGTGTTTCCCGATCCGCGCCTGGGTGTGGAAGATCACTTCCTCGGCGATGTTCGTCGTCAGATCGGCAACGCGTTCCAGATTGCGGCTGATGCGGAGCAGTTCCAGTCCCCCCTCGATGCTCTTCGGATCCTTCTTGATCATCTTCACCACCTGCGCATTCATACCGCGGTTGAGCGCATCGATCCTGTCGTCACTTTCCAGAACGCTTTGGGCCAAATGCGCATTCAGATGGATGAACGCGTCGAGTGCCTGCGTGAACATCTCTTTGGCGATCATGGTCATGGTCGGGATCTCGAGCAGCGGTTCGTCCTGCGGGGTCTCCACCAGACGGAATGCTGATTCCGCGATATTCACTGCGTGGTCGCCGATCCGTTCCAGATCGTTGTTGATCTTTTGGATCGCCAGAATGAGCCGAAGATCGCTCGCAACCGGCTGCTGCAGTGCCAGCAGGTCCACCACACCGTTATCGATCTCGATCTCGAACTGATTGATCTTCCCGTCCGCCGAGATCACTTTGGAGGCAAGAGCCGCATCGTTCTTCAGCACCGCTTCCAATGCATCGGCAAGATTCTGTTCCACCTGGCTCCCCATCTTGATCACGTTAGATTTGAGCAGTTCAAGGTCGCGTTGAAAATGTCGTTCCATATTCTCTCCTATCATGAAACACTTGCCAAGTTTTAGAAACTTGGCAAGTGTATTAAACCCATAGAAATCAAAAAAATATCAACCGAAGCGCCCTGTAATATAATCTTCCGTCTGCTTCTTTGCCGGGACCGTGAAGATCTTTTTCGTCACGTCGAATTCGATCAGTTCCCCCATATAGAAGAACGCCGTATAATCGCTCACGCGGGCCGCCTGCTGCATATTGTGCGTAACGATGACGATGGTATACTTGTTCTTCAATTCGTAGATGAGCTCTTCGATCTTCGAGGTGGCGATGGGATCGAGCGCGCTTGCCGGTTCATCCATCAGCAGCACTTCGGGATCCACAGCCAATGCACGGGCGATACAGAGACGCTGCTGCTGTCCGCCGGAGAGTGAGAGTCCGCTCTTCGCCAGATCGTCCTTCACCTCATCCCAGAGCGCCGCCTGTTTCAACGAACGCTCCACGATCTCCTCGAGTTTCTTCTTGTCGTTCATGCCGTTGATGCGAGGACCGTACGCAACATTCTCGAAGATGGATTTCGGGAACGGATTCGATTTCTGGAAGATCATGCCGACCTTCTTCCGCAGTTCCACCACATCCACCTGTTTGTCGTAGATGTTCACTCCGTCCAGCAGCACTTTCCCCTCCACGCGGGCATTCTCGATGAGATCGTTCATCCGGTTAAGGGAACGGAGATACGTCGATTTCCCGCAGCCAGAAGGACCGATGAGTGCGGTCACTTTATGCGTGAGCACATCGAGATTCACATTCTTAATCGCGTGCTTCTTGCCGTAATAGATGTTCAGATCTTCCGTTTTGATGCGGATATCCGATGGGATTTCAATTGATTGAGATTGTAAGGACATAATGATCTTTAAGTGATGACCCTTTTGCGAAGTTTATACCGTAAGAAGATAGCAGAAAAATTCAATGCGAATGTCAAGATGAGCAGCACCAGTGTTGTTGCATACTGAATTCCGCGTGTGGCTTCTACATCCGGCGATTGTGTTGCCATAATATAGATATGATATCCGAGTTCCATGAACTGATCGGAGAGTCCTTTCGGCAGATGCGGCAGGAAATACGCTGCACCGGTGAAAAGGATCGGCGCAACTTCTCCGGCACCGCGGCTCACGGCAAGAATGCCGCCGGTGAGCATTCCGGTGATGGAATTCGGGATCACCACTTTGCGGATGGTCTGCCATTTGGTCGCGCCGAGCGCGAGGGACGCTTCGCGCAGTTCGCGGGGGACGGTCTTGATCGCCTCTTCCACCGCAACGATCACCACGGGGAGTGTCAAGAGAGCCATCGTCAGACTCGCCCAGAGGATATTCGGCTGTCCCCAATGGAGCTGTCCGTCATTATAGAGCGCCTTATCTGCACCGGCGCCGACGAACTGGATGAAGAATCCGAGTCCGAACAGACCGAAGACGATCGCGGGAACACCGGCAAGCGTATTCACTGCAAAGCGGATAAGACGGGCAAGGATCGATTTTTGACTCGCGTACTCACTAAGATAGATCGCTGTGAGCGTTCCGATTGGAACCCCGGCAAGCGACATGATCACGACCAGAAGGAATGTTCCGATGATCGCCGGAAATATTCCCCCTTTGGTCATTCCCTCTTCGGGCGCACCGAGCAGGAAATCCATCGTGAGACTGCTCCAGCCGCCCATGACGATATTCGTCATCACGATCACCACCACTGCTACGATGATGAAGGCAAAGAACGCCGGGATGGAATATGCAAGAGCTCCGTATATTTTTCGTTTGGTCATGAAATCTTTTAAAGGACCGCTGTCATGCCAGCGAACGCTGACATCCAGCTGCTGGATTCCGGCATTCGCCGGAATGACAACTTCGTTTGTATTCAATATGAATTGCTTCAATTCCCCTTGAACTTCTTCATCAGCCGCTGGCGGATGAAGATCTCCGCGATCGCATTCAGCGTAAAGGTGAAGAGGAACAGGATCGAACCGATCAGGAACAATACATTGTAATGTGTCTCACCGAAGACGACCTCAGCCATCTCCGCTCCGATCGTTGCGGACATCGTCCGTACCGGTTCGAACAGATCGGCGGAGACGAGAGCGGCATTCCCTGTTGCCATCAGCACGATCATCGTCTCTCCGAATGCGCGGCCTACGCCGAGGATCACCGAGGCAAAGATACCCGGTGTTGCAGCAGGGAGCACTACTTTCAGCGCTGTCTGCCATTTTGTTGCACCGAGCGCAAGCGATGCTTCTGTCAAATTCTTTGGAACAGCAGCGATGGCATCTTCCGAGATGGTGAAGATGACGGGGATGACGGCGAATGCAAGCGCGATACCGCCGACAAACGCATTAAGACGGTATTGCAGTCCGAACGCATCCTGAATGAATGTCGCCATCACCACGAGTGCGAAGAATCCGATCACGACGGAGGGAAATCCGGCAAGGATCTCGATCACCGGCTTCAATGCTTCCTTCGCCCATTTCGGCGCGAATGCGGCGGTGAACAGTGCAGCAAGAATGCCGACCGGTGCTGCAAAGAGGATCGCGATCAATGATACTTTCAAACTTCCGATGATCAGCGGAAGGAGTCCGTATTTCGGTTTGCTGGAGACCGGCTGCCAGCGCTCGCCGGTAAGATTCTTCAAAGAGGCGCCGTCATCCTGCTCAACGGTATTCTTCTGTTTTGCTTCGACCGCTTTCTCCGCTTCGCTCATCTGCACATCGCCGTACGTCTCCTGCTCGCCTATCTCCTCCACCGCAACAGCGGCTTCCGGAGGCGAGAAGATCGGGAGCGTCTCGCGGAACACGAAGATGAAGATAAGAATGATGAACGCGAACGAGACGAATGCCGTTGCGGTAATGATCTTCTCCGCCAGGAATTCACTCAGGCGGAAACGTTTCTTCATCATTTTATTGGATATGTTTGTAAGTTCGCTCAATGTTTACAATTTATTAGACGAGTCATGCCAGCGAAAGCTGGCATCCAGCATCTGGATTCCGGCGTATGCCGGAATGACGCATATCTTGATTCATTACAACAAAGTCTTACCGAAGCGGGAAGTATCCCACTTTCGTCACAACAGCCTGGCCTTCATCGCTCAGGATCCAGTCGATATATTCCTTCATGGCACCGGTCGGTTTGCTCTTTACATACATGAAGAGGAACCGCGTGATGGGATATTTTCCTTCTTTCACATTCTGCGCATTCGGCAGGAACGCTTCCGAGGAAGCATCGGCTTTTACCGCAATTTCATTGATCCCTTTTGCATAGGCGGATCCACCGTAGCCGATACCGTTCGCATCCTTCGCAACAGCATTCACCAAAGCGGCTGTTCCCGGCATATTCTGACAGCTGGGGGAATAATCCTCATCATCGAGCACATTCTCTTTGAAATAGACATAGGTGCCGGAATTGTTCTCGCGGCTGTAGAGGATGATGCGTGAATCATTTCCGCCGACCTCTTTCCAATTGGTGATCTTTCCGGTGTAGATATCCTTCACCTGCTGCAGCGTAAGGGTCTTCACAGGATTCTTTTCGTTCACATACAGCGCAATACCATCCTTCGCTGTTTTGATCTCCACGCCGAGCGTGCTGAAACGGAGTTTCAGTTTCTGTTTCTCCGCCGGTTTCATCGGCCGTGATGCATTACAGATATCC
>CALROS020000216.1:0-4298 GCA_943369855.1 Chitinophaga pinensis
GTGGAGAGATGTGAAGAATACAGTGTTCTACGTGCTGGCGAGGACCACGCTGTAACAACCGCTGAACGAAAGATTCAATTCAGCGGTCCGACCGGTTTCTTTGCCGAGAGAATGATCGCACCTGAAACGAGGGCGATGCCTGCCGCAACTCCTACCGTGATCCATGGATCGATATTCCCGCTGAACAGACTCGGAGCGGGCGGACGCTGTTTCTCCGCCATCGGTTTGTCCGGTGATACCACTTTGATCGCGGTGACCTTGAATTTGAATTGATAGTCCATCTTGTAACCGCCGATCTTCATCGGCAGATACACTTCCAGTTTCTTCCCGATATTCTTCGTGATATTCTTCCTGCCGGTGACCGTCCCGCTGTCCAGCGTGGAGAACAGATCCTTCTCGACCCATCCTTCTTCCGTCCAAAAGATATTGTCACGCGGAATGAGCATATCCTCGATATAGCCGCGTCCCGGCAATACCAGCGGAGCGAATCCTTTCACACTGTCCGAATAAAGACTGACGCGGTTCCGGACCGGTACGAAGACGCTGTCGATGCCGATCATGGCGCTGCCCGACTCGAGGATGAGGGGCTTCGTGGTGAGATTCAGTACAGTGTAGGAGATCGCCGCATCATCGATGGAGAACGTGACGCTGACCTGTGAATCCTTGAACTCCATTTTCGGCGAGATCGCCGGATCGGTCAGCTGATACACATAACTGTATTTCTTTCCGTCGACGCCGCGGGCAGGATAACTGCTGCCGCAGCCGGAGAAGAGCTGTATCCAGAACGAGAAGAGGATGACCATGACGGTCAGTTTCTTCGTTCGCTGTGTAAAAGATGTTTCCATAATTTCCATTGCATTCTCCGGTGTTCTGCTGACTTCCTGATGAACAAGTTCTCACTAAACGGATGGAACTAACGATTCCACCGATCTATTTCAAAGGACGAAGCGGCGCTCCGTCCTACATTCTTCTTTGAACTACTTGATGTAGACCATTTTCTTTGAGCTGACGAAATCTTTTCCGACCAATTGATAGAAGTAGACACCGGTCGCCACGGTCCTGCCGTCGTCATTGGTGCCGTCCCAGAACACAGTATGCCGTTTCGCTTCGTGTTCGCCGGAAGCGAGCGTCTTCACTTTTCGTCCGAGAATGTCATAGACGAACAGATACGCGATCTTCAGCTTTCCTTCCACATCCGGAATATCATAATCGATCTTCGTGCCGCCGTTGAACGGATTCGGATAGTTCTGATACAGCGCGAACGTGGTCGGGTATTGCGTCGGCGACGCGAGCGTTTTTGTCGTGAGCGGCTGAATCGATCGTCCGCTGTCTGTGCTCACCACGACGTAGACCGATTCAATATCCGACACACTGTTGAGTAAGACCGGCAGACGGAACAATGAACCGGAACCCGAATCGATCGGCGTATTGGTCAGATTATACGCCACAAGACGCATCTCGTTGTTCACCGTACGGATCCTGATGTCCATCTTCGAACTTCGGCTGTAAACGACATCAGTCCGCTGCGTGGTGAGATTATTCTTGAACCGAATGTATGCCTGGAGTCCGGCGATATTCTTCCTGTTCACCATATTGAACCGGAGTCCCGCTTTCGTGATCTCTACATTGAAGCGTGCCGTCAGCGAATCCAAGACGGCAACAGGTCCGGCTGACGTCGTAAGCATTTCCGTCTTGTTCATTTCTGCACCCGGACCGGTTCCTGTGGAATCGATTGCGCTGAGTCCATTCAGGATATTCGTCCGTACGGAATCAATATCCTTGATATCAACGACACCGTCCTGATTGATATCGGCATAGGCGAGTTTATCTCCAATCAACGGGATCTTACCGTTGATATGCGCGATAATGGATGTCAGATCGGCAACGTCCGTGGCAAAATCATCATTCGCATCACCGGAGACGATCGCTGCGGTCGCCTGCAGTTGTATGCCGGTCACGGACGGAGCAGTTGCCGCAAGATGATATTTTCCGGCTTTACTGCCGAGGATCAGTTTGGTCCTTGCTTCGCCGAGTGAATCGGTCATTACCGTATCAGCAGTGAAATGCTGCCCGACAGCACCGCTCGGAACTGAGACCAATGAGAAGATCACTTTCTCATTCCTCAAAGGATTATTGAAAGCATCCACCAGCGATGCCACGAGATTACGGGACGTATCTTTTGCTTTCACGAGTTGATTGTTTCCCGACCGTTCGGCGACAGCAAATGGTGCCCACTCATATTCCGCTCTGCCGAGAAGATGCAGCGTATCGGATGCGGTCCATCGGCTGAAGGAAACTATGCCGCCTTTCGTGACCGTTCGCGCTGCCGTATCGACCGTTCCGCCTTGACGTCTCCATGTGGAATCTTTCGTGTTGTATCTCCATAGTTGAAGTGCGGAAGGATCATGTCCGTTCAATTCACCGTCCGCATATTTGAATACCAATGTTGCGTTGACGCGGGAATTGTTCGCCGGCGAGATATCATAATAGCGCAGGATAGGACTCTTCCCGGTCTTGGCTGTAATGGTATCTCCGCTCGTCCGTTTGACGGTGGTGGAACCCAATGCTGCGGTGCTTGTTTTGATGATCGAACCGAGATTCCCGAATCCGGACTGCGACGATGCGGGGAGTGTGACGGTCTTTTGAATGCTTCCGAAAATTATTCCGTTCTCAAATAATGAATCTCCTAAAGTGATGACATTACCTTTGCTGATGGATAACGAGACAGCCGGAGCGACTTCCAGTCTTCCTTTCACGCTGAAACTGGAAGGGGAGGTCGTCTTTACCGCAGAACCGCCGAGACGCAGATTCTGATAATCGACAGCCTGCACATTCTGTGCGCCGCCGGAATATTCGAACGTACCGCCGACGGAAGATGGTAATCCCGTGACGGTCCGTTTGACGATGAACGTGCCGTTGTTATTCAACTGGCCTTTGTTGACGAAATCCTGCGCGTGCAGAACAAGAGGGATCAGAGAGAGTCCTCCTGCCAGCGCAAGCCAACGGCTGAGTTTCTGTATGCTATGCAGCATGGTCACACCTTAAGGGTGATTGAGATGGAACAAAAAGTAACGGATATGGTACTCTCCGGTTCGGACGGTGAGCAGCCGTCTTCTGCCGAAGCATTACACTATGAAAACATGGACAATATGGAGCGTGGATATTCATTCCTGGAATAGCGGCAATATTTCTCTCAAAGAATACACAATGAACTGTTTGATAAATTAGTTTCCAACCTGGACGGTACCGTCGTTCGTGACCGTTCCTGCGTTGGTGAATGTTCCCGTTCCGGAGTTCGCTGCTTTCAGCGTTGTTCCGGTTCCGACGGCGATCGAACCGTTGTTCGTTGTTGCGCCGTTCACGGTCAGGACCGTTCCGTTCGTTGCTAAGGTCAGCGTCTTCGATGCATTCACGACCAGTGATGAAGCGGAACCGTTCGCGTTGATGCTGACGTTATGGTTGACCTCGACATCGTCGTTGATGGTCGGCACGTATCCTTCATCCCAAGTGGATGCTGTGTTCCAGTCCGCAGCTGCGATGGAGATGAGTGATGCGCCGGAGTTGCTCATGATGAGTTCCGTCCCGGTCGGGAGCTGTGCGTTCGCTGCTGCGCTCACACCGGAGGTGATGCCGGAGAGTGCAATAGCGCCCCACGATGTTGCACTTGCTGCGGTGCGGACCGCTGCGGATCCGGTGGCAAGTTTTACGCCTGAACCCTTAAAGAAACGGGTCTTGTTCTCATCCTGCGACGGTTTCTCGGAATTCAGATAACCGACGGTGATCGCCGCGCTTCCTGCCGACCATCCTGTATAGGATGTCGTGACCTTGCGGTTCACGTGTGTTGCTGCGGTGTAACCTGTCGGATTGACTCCCGGTTCCACTTTCATCGTGAAGTCCGTGATGGTCGCACCGGTGAAGGTGACGCTCGTTGCAGAGTCGTTGAATGTGTATGCCGCGCCGTTCGTTGCGATCGCGCGTTTCATTGTTCCTTTGATCATCTCAAGTGAACCGAACGATCCGACCGCACCTGCTGCTGTGTTCGTGATGTTCATGACCGCCGTGGAACCCATATCGATACCGCGTGTCGGCGTGAGTGTACCCGCCACATTCAGGGTGAGGCTTGCGGTCTTTGCTGCCGAACCGCTCAAGGTCAAATTCGTGAAGTTAAGTGATGCAGCTGCGCCCGAGATCGTCTGAGCTCCGCCGTTGAAGATCGTTGTCGCGCCGGCTGCATTTCCTGTATAGGATCCATCCACAGCAAGATTATCCGAGAAGGATGCCGTTGCACTGGCTGCGAG
>CALROS020000217.1:0-4296 GCA_943369855.1 Chitinophaga pinensis
AACAAAGCATTCTTGCGGATGTATTCTCCGATCAAAATGGTCAGCACGACGATCACTATGTCAAGCACCGCAACCATTGCAGGCCTGAACAACCGCGCGGAATCCGCAAGCAATTTCCGGACGTAGATACCGGAATAAATGAACCATTCAAAGACCGGTGAACCGGTATGATGTTTCCGGACGAAAAGACGCATCGCATTGTAGAACACTTTCAATTCGTCGATGTCACTCCGCTTCGTGCTCTCCCCTTTATAATGGATGATGGACGTCGTGGGGACATAGAACACTTTCTTTCCCGCCTGCTGAACACGGAAGCACCAATCCAGATCTTCGCCGTACATAAAGAATGTCTCGTCGAGTCCGCCGATCGTATTATACACATCCCGTGTGACCATCATGAACGAACCGCTGACGGCATCCACTTCATACGTATCATCCGGGTCGAGATATGTTAGATTGTAGCGTGCAAATAGTTTTGATTTCGGAAAGAGCGTGCTTAAGCCGAACGTCTTCGTGAACGCGGTCCACGGCGTGGGAAAACTCCTGCGGCACGGCAGCTGCAATGATCCGTCGGGATTCAGGATCTTGCACCCCGCCATCCCGGCGTCCGGATGTGATTCGAAGAACTCGATCAGTTTATCAAAAGTATCTTCCTGAATGAGCGTGTCGGGGTTGAGGAGCAGAAGATATTTTCCGGTAGCGAGTGCCAGTGCCTGATTATTCGCTTTGGCAAATCCGACATTGCCGGTATTCGCGATGAGGCGGACCTGAGGGAAGTTCTTCTGAACAAGTTCTACACTGCCGTCATCCGATGCATTGTCCACAACGAACACTTCGGAGGAATATCCTTCCAGGGATTTGAACAGCGAGATGAGCGCATTGTTCAGAAATTCCCGGACATTATAATTGACGATGACGACGGAGATGTCCATGCAGTTCATTACAGCTTATTGAAGATGCTGCGCGCTTTCAATTTCCAGACCATGAATGCCGCTTCATAGACGATCTTTTTATTCATCTTCGAGACACCGACCCTGCGGTCCACGAATACGATCGGCATCTCCATCAGTTTGAATCCTTTTTTATATGCCAGGAAATTCGTCTCGATCTGGAACGCATACCCGTTGGAACGGAGTGAATCAATATTGATCGTCTCGAGCACTTTTCGTTTGTAGCATTTGAATCCTGCCGTGGCATCGTGGATCGGCATGCCGGTGATGATGCGGGTATAGATATTCGCCGAATAACTCAGGATGAGACGTTTCATCGGCCAGTTGACGACGTTCACTCCTTTTACATAACGGGAGCCGATCAGCACATCACACTCATCCATTTTTGAGAGCATGATCGGGATCTCTTTCGGGTTATGCGAAAAATCGGCATCCATTTCGAAGATGAAATCGAACTTCCGCTCGATGGCGTATTTGAATCCTGCGACATATGCAGTTCCAAGCCCCATCTTCCGCGCACGCTGAAGGATATGGATCCTCTTGTCGGTCTCCATCATCTTTTTGACGATCTCCGCTGTTCCGTCAGGCGAATTATCATCCACGATCAAAATTTCGACGATCTCGGACTGCTGAAGGACCTCGTTGATGATCTTCTCAGCATTCTGAGCTTCATTGTAGGTCGGGATGATGACGAGTGCTTTTGGCATTAGTTACCTTTACCTGCTAACATGACGTAAATGGTCATTAACAGGATCTTGATATCCATCCTGAATGACATGTTTTCAATATAGAAAAGATCGTAGCGTACCTTCGATTTCACGTCATCGATGGACGTATCGTATCCCTGTTTGATCTGTGCCCAGCCGGTGATACCGGGCTTTACCGAAAGTCTTCTTTTATAGAGAGGAATCTCTTTGGAGAGCATCTCCACAAAATGAGGACGCTCAGGCCGAGGTCCCACAAGACTCATATCTCCCCGTACAACATCAAAGAACTGAGGGATCTCATCAAGACGTGTCTTCCGCAGGAAGCGTCCGACCGAGGTGATCCTCGGATCATTCGACGTTGCCCAGACCGGACCGGACCGCGATTCCGCATCCTGATACATGGAACGGAATTTATGCATTCGGAAAACTTTCCCGTTCTTCCCCACCCGCTCCTGACTGTAGACAAGAGGACCGGGTGAATTCAGTTTGATCGCAACGGCGGTGAAGATCCATAATGGTGAAGATAACGTCAGGATGATCACAGAAGCAACGATATCTACCAGCCGTTTTGCGCTCTCTTCCCACGGCTGCATGATATGCGGCATGATCTCGATCAGCGGGAAGCCGTAGATCTGATTCGTCCGAGCCTGTCCCGAAACGATGTCATACATATCCGGAATGATCTTGATCGACACATCGTGTCCAGTTGACAGTGAGACGATGTTCAGAACGACATCCCGTTGCTGCGAATCCAATGCGATCAAGATGATCTTGATATTGTTCTTTTCGATCAGCTCAGGAAGATGGGATACATCGCCAAGGATCGGCAACGGCATCTCTGTTCTCGAGTCATCGGGTGAAATGAATCCGGCGATCTTATATCCGAGCGCTGGATACTTGCGTACCGATTCGTACAGCTCGAGAGCTTTCGGCCCGATGCCGATAATGACTGTTTCACTTTGCCCGATACCTCGCTGCAGGAGTCTCTTACGGAAACTGCGAATGACGATCCTGCCGACACCCACGAACAGCACCATCAGCACCCAATACATTGCAATAATGGACCGGTTGGCAGAATAAGTGGCATTGCGTTCATCATCAAAGAAGATGATGAAGAACAGTCCAATGCATCCGAGAGAGATGGCTCTGAATACCGCCGCAAATTCATCCGTCCTCGATTTTGCATACCATGCACGGTAGAGTCCGAAGAACATGAAGACCGACAGCCAGAAAAGATACATGATGGCCATCGGCATGAGCAGGTCCGGCTTCGCCTGATAGACAACGATCTGTCCTTCAACGCGCAGCAAATAATAACAGAGCCACGCGAGATTGATCGCGAGGAAATCAAATAGGATTATTTTTCGTTCGAATTGTTTCACGTTCTATTCTTAATTGTCTTTCCATTGAGAAAGTCGGCAATATTTCCTATGATCCTGGCAAAAGCGTGCCCGCCACCGTACAATTCTGTTGTTACCGCCATTGCATCATATGCTTTTGAATCCGACAACAGTTCCGAGACATTCGAAATTATTCCTTCTTTCTTTGTACCGATCAATCTCACATCTCCGGTTTCGATCCCTTCCGTCCGTTCAGTGTGATCACGCATGACCAGAACCGGTATTCCAAGCGCCGGAGCTTCTTTCTGTATCCCCCCGGAATCGTTTAGAATGAGTTTCGATCTCATTATGAGCCGAATGAACGGGAAATATCCGATTGGATCGATCAATTTACATTCGGAAGTCCGCCCAGGATCCGCCGAACCGGTTCCTGCACATTAGGATTCAGATGGACCGGATAACCGAACCAGTGGTCAGGATACTTCTTTGACAACGACACAATTGCAGGACACATCGATTCAAATCCTTCACCGAAACTTTACCTGCGATGCCCGGTGATCAATACGATCGGCGTCACGCCGTTCAATATTTCCTCCGATACTCCGTCCATCGGCGGCAGGTCATTCTTCACTTTATTCCTTGCAAAGAACAAGGCATCAATGACCGTATTCCCGGTCTTAAATATCATCTTACCGGATATACCTTCGGCCAACAAATTCTTCTGCGCCGCAGCACTCGGAACAAAATGGAGGTCGGAGATCCTTGAAGTCATCACTCGATCCATTTCCTCAGGATAGGGCGCATATTTTTCACCGATCCTCTACCCTGCCTCCACATGGGCGACATGGATCTTGTTCACCAGATCCAATTACCGGGTTGCATTCCATGCAGGACGTTGTGAACCCTTGATAAATCTAACAAATCCCATAAACAATCCTAAATTCGCCAGGACGAAATAATAAGGTAAAGTAAAGATCTTTACAGGACGTCCAAGGACATCCAGGATTTTACCGACAATACTGCTTCCGTAAAATATCATCTGCAGCATCATCAGCCACTTTATCATTTCTGACCCATCTGCAAGGATTATACTTGTTCCAAACAGCGCAATTAGACAGAAAGGGACGATCCAACGAAATAATTTATGGGAAACAAAACCGAACAGCACGAAATGATTCTTTATTTTCATTTCCCGGAGAATGTAACTCAGTGAGTTGAAATTCGATGCACCGATCCTGACTTTCCTGTGATATTCAGTGATGGCTGAGTCCGTCGCACGCTCCCACCCATGGACTTTCT
>CALROS020000218.1:0-4279 GCA_943369855.1 Chitinophaga pinensis
TTCACCCGCAGTGAGTGAAACGACATCGATACCTTCTGATTTCAATTTTTTAGCGAGCGCGGTCAGGGCAAGGGTCTGGGAGGCTTCGGCGTTGGCGACTTTTTTGGATAACGACTTCACGGTAACAACAATTCCTTTCTCATGGACAATTCCGCAGGCGATGATGCCGGCGGCACGATTTGATTATAACGACAGTTTCTTTCTCAATGCACGGTAGACGACGGGCTGGACGAAATCCTTGAAGTTGCCGTCCAACCGAGCGATCTCCCGCACGATACTGGAGTTCAAATACGTGTATTTCTCATGAGGCATCAGAAAGACGGTCGCGATCTCATTCGATTGTTTCCTGTTCATCAACGCCATCTGAAATTCGTATTCGAAGTCCGAAATTGCGCGGAGTCCGCGGATGATCGCGGCCGCTTTCTTCTTCTTCGCGAACGATACGAGCAGTCCGTTGAAACGTTCCACGGTGACGTTCTTGTACCGTTTCTGTTTCAGGATCGCTTGGATCAGTTCCACACGCTCTTCGCCGGTGAACATCGGTGTTTTCGACGAGTTCACGGCAACGGTCACAATCACTTTGTCGAATAATTGTGCTGCGCGTTCGATAATGTCCAGATGTCCGTTGGTGATCGGATCAAATGTACCGGGGTAAATTGCTATCTTCATTGTTCACTCTTTCGGTGCTGAAAAAATGAGACACTCGTGTTCCCGTATTCCTTCAGCACGACCACTTCCCACGCGGAACCGGGGGCAAATTCATAGCGGGAAGGATGTTCGATGATCAGGTATCCGTCCTCGGCGATGATATCCTTCGCAAAGATCCTGTTCGGGATCTCTTTCAATGCTTCCAGCGCGTAGGGGGGATCGGCAAAGACCACATTGAACTTGGTCCTCGTCCCCTCAACGAACATATCCACATCGCCGTAGACGACATTCGCTTCGCCGTCCGCACCGATGGAGGTAATATTCGATTTCAGGAATTGCAGTGCATTCCGGCTCTTTTCAACGAAAATGCAGTTCTTTGCTCCGCGGCTCAACGCTTCGATACCGACGCTTCCGCTGCCGGCATACAGGTCCAGCACTTTCGACGAGGGCCAATGGACGCGGGACTGGAGCACATTGAAGATCGCTCCTTTCACTCTGTCGGTCGCCGGACGGACGGAATTATCCTTCACGGTCTCGAGTTTTCTGCCCTTGTATTTTCCTGCGATCACTCTCATTATTCTTCCCGCACTGCCAGTCCGACCGCTGCAGTGTATTCCTGGCGGCGCATCTTGATCTCTTCGACACCTTTAATGGACTGGGGGAGTGCGACCTTGCGGAACGGATCCGCGAGTTCAACATCGATGGGAGAGATCTCCTTCACGGCGTCGACCAGCTTTTGATTGACGAGTCTGCCGTGCATGTAGATCACTTCAGCTCCTTTTTCCCGCGCATACCAGCCGATGGTCGAAAGGTCGCGGCGGTTCCAGCGCATGGTGCGGATGTCGGAATTCTTCCCATTCACGAGGAGTCCTGCATCGAGCGTCTCTTCGTCCACACCGATGACGGCTGTCCGTTTCTGAGCAAGATGAGGATAATTGTAGAGCAGCGCGCCTTCGGCGCAGAACTGATCGATATCGATGATGTGCATGGAGCCGTGAAGTTCCGTGCAGACATTCCGTAAAAAGTTGAGGAATGATTTCTTCACGGAAATGATCATTGCATTCGAACCGGCAACACCGTCGTCGCCGACAAGCGCATAGGGCTGCACAACGTACTGATCGGGCGAGGCATCAGGGTAGAAGTTCTTCAACTCCCAATTGAGGTGCAGATTGAATTCATCATCTGACAGACTTGCTTCAACGGGGATCTGCTGCAGCATCGCCATTCTGGAGTTGAGTCCGAACGAGAAGAAATGAGCGCCGGCTGCTACGCGTTTCATGAACGCCTGGATCTCCTTCACGAAGGTCTTTTCGCGGGCGGACATGCCGATCTCGGTGAAGACCTCGGGACTGTCAAAGTCGATCTCGGAATCGAACGATCCGGCAGCGGTGAGGGTCTTGCCTTTAGGACTGTGCGCGATCTCGACGGCAGTGATGTGCCTGCCTTCGATGATGAATGCGAGATACCGTTCAGTGCCTTTCATTTGACCTCGATGTGCGGTTTAAGTTTTTCAAATTTTTTCTCGCCGATCCCTTTAACTTTTCGTAATTCATCGATGGAGCGGAATTTCCCCTTCTCTTCACGACGGAGGATGATCCTCTCCGCCATCGCCTCACCGATCCCCGGGAGTTCCATCAGTTCCGTCTTCGTCGCGTTGTTCAGATCGACCTTCGCCGGCAGTTTCTTCTGCAGGCTGCCGCTGTCCGCCATCGCTGCTTGTGATCGTGCCGAAAAGAGAGAATCTTCTGCAGAATAATCGAATGCCGGTGCCGGTTTTGGAGCAATGTATGTTTTATAGCCTTTAACAGCAACGCCTGCCAGGAACACGACTGAGAGGAAGAGGAACACGGTCTGTTCATTCTTCGTGAAGGCGAAATATTCTTTCAGCTTCTTCAGAAGGTCCATCCGGGTGAACTAACGAATCATTCTTATTATGAGAATACGTTCTTCATTTTATCGAAGAGCGATTTGCTTTTGCTCTTTTCCTCTTCGCTGGGATTGATATGCTCGCTGTCCGACAACTGTTTCAGCAATTCTTTCTCATGCGAGTTGATCTTGTGCGGCACCCATATCTGTATCTGGATCAGCTGATCGCCTTTACCGTAGGAATTCAGATGCGGGATCCCTTTTTCTTTCATCCGCAGCATCTTGCCGGGCATGGTGCCTGCATCGATCTTTACTTTTGCTTTTCCCGTAAGTGTCGGGACCTCAACATCCGCACCGAGCACGGCATCGGGATAACTGATGAGTGCGGTGTAGATGATGTCGTCACCATTGCGGACGAAGGAGTTATGCTTCTCTTCGGTGAACTCGACGATCACATCACCGGCCGGACCGCCGCGTCTGCCGGAATTTCCCTGTCCCTGCAGCGTCATATAATTTCCCTCGGTGACACCGGCGGGAACATTGATCTTAATGGTGGATTCGCCCTGTTCACGTCCTTCGCCGTCGCAGGTATGACATTTTTCCTTGATGATCTGTCCGGTGCCGCCGCAGAATGCACAAGCAGAGATATTGACGAACTGACCGAACATAGAGCGTGAGACCTGGCGGAGTTCGCCGGTCCCCTGACATTGAGGACAGGTGGAGCGCTGCGAGCCGGGTTTTGCGCCGTTACCGCTGCAGGTGGCGCACGTCTTCCATTTTTTGATCTTCAATTTCTTTTCAACGCCTGTTGCGATCTCTTCCAGCGTCAGTTTCAGACGGATACGAAGATCGGAACCGGGCTCGCCGGCTGAACGGGGTCCGCGTCTGCGCTGCTGGCCGCCGAACATCTCCTCGAAAATGGAACTTCCGCCGCCGCCGCCTCCGAAGATATCGCCGAAGTGGGAGAAGATGTCGTTGATATCCTGATACTGATGGAAATCCGAACCGCCGCGCATGCCCTGATGCCCGAACTGGTCGTAGCGCTGGCGTTTCTGCTGGTCCGAAAGGACCTCGTACGCTTCGGTCGCTTCTTTGAATTTCTCTTCCGCTTCCTTGTTGTTCGGATTCCTGTCCGGATGATACTGCAGTGCCAGTTTACGGTAAGCTTTCTTTACCTCATCCTCCGAGGCACCGCGCTGAACACCAAGGATCTCGTAATAATCTCTTTTACTTGCCATGCTTAATTCTTCACTTCCTCTGTTTCCGGTGATGTTGCAACAATGACCTTTGCATGACGGATGACCTTGTCATGCAGAAAATATCCTTTTTCGATCTCGTCGATGATCGTGTGAGGAGCAACGTCCGCTTTCGGGACCTGCATCATCACATCGTGGAAATCGACATTGAATTCTTTGCCGATGGATTCCATCGCCTTCACGCCTTGCGCTTCAAGCACTTTGGTGAATTTATTCAGGATGAGTTCGACACCTTTGAAGAACGGATCATTCTCCAGTTTGTCTTTTCCGCTCTTCAATGACCGGGTGAGGTCATCAACGATCGGCAGCAGTTCAAGGATGATATTCTCGCTGGCGTACTTCGCGAAATTGATCGAGTTCTGTTCCGTCCTTCGTTTGTAATTGTCGAATTCCGCAGCTTTCCTCAGCAGCTGATCTTTGGATACGGAGATCTGTGATTCAAGTTCAGCGATCTTCTCGTTCAGGACCTCGGTCTCCGTTTTCTTCTGAGCCTCGGCTGCCGGTGTTTC
>CALROS020000219.1:0-4263 GCA_943369855.1 Chitinophaga pinensis
CTTCAATTCTGATTTGATAGGAATGACCATGCGGCCGTCCCTGGTTGTGACGATCTCATCACGGACCATCCCCTGCTCGGCAGTTGCACGGAGGATCTTTTCGAGAGCACGGCGGATAGAACTTTGCTTGTCCGTTATTGACTGCCTGATCGAACGGAGTTCTCTGCTTGCCGTATCCTTCACATCACCATTCTCATCAATGGCCTGATTGATATTGAATTCAATCTCCTTAAAGATTGTAATCAATGCACTTATCGAGTTCAGCTCACTCAATTGTTCGCGCCGTTTTTCGATGAATGAGCGAATGTTCCTGCCGGTCTGTAACGTAGAAGAGATGTTCAGTAGTTCTTTGGATGAGAGAACGTTATTCTCTATCTCGGATTGCTGAAGAGCATATCGGATGTCTTTGATGCCGTCAATGGGGAATGCGCCCTCCCCTTCGAGGATGGACTTCATTTCGGAGACACGGTTATGCTCCAATGAGATGGTTTCAAGATCTGAGACAGGGGCGATGGATTCAGCGGCCTCTTTTCCGGGATCGGATGAGGCAAAGAACTGTATTCGGCGGAGTATTTTAGGAAGATCTAATCTGTCGGCGGCAGCGTCGAACTGACTCATACGTCGTTATTTTGTCTCCAGCTTTTTCTTCTGCTCCGCGATGGAATTCACGACCTGATAGTAGAAATCCTCGGATTCCGGAAGGAATGTATTCACCTGATCGAAGACCATCGGAGC
Organism: Chitinophaga pinensis; assembly: GCA_943369855.1. GTDB lineage: Bacteria > Bacteroidota > Ignavibacteria > UBA10030 > UBA8401 > UBA8401. Next base: position 736 of record CALROS020000219.1, read on the forward strand.
AAAGTTCTTCACCGGTTTATACGCGTGGGATCTGTTCTTTGTATCGGCTGAGGGCATATCAAGGTAAATGCTCAGCACGATCAGGGTGATACTGATCGCCAATGCGCCTTCAAATAATCCCAGGACAAGACCGAGAATGTTGTTCCATAACGCTTCAGACATTTCCTTGAAAATGACCCTATAGAGGATGGACTGAATGAACGTGATCGCTACAACGATAAGGACAAATGAGAGGAAGAATCCCGTGCTGTTGGATAAACCCATATCCGCAAAGACCATTTGATGCACATCGGCGGAGAATTTGGTCGCCAAAACCAGTGCACCGATCAGACAGGCGATGCCGATAATTTTCTTCAGGAAACCGCTGCGGTAACCCGAGACCATGAAAAGGATCAAGACCATGCCGATCACAACGTCGATAAATGCCATAGTTATGCTATTTTAAGTTTAACAATTTCGTTGATTGTTTTACCGTCCAGTTTCCCTTTCAATTCTTTCATGACCAACGGCATCACCTTGCTCAATTCCTTTGTTCCCGCATCAGCGATGATCTTTACGATCACGGCTTCCGCCTCTTCCTTACTCATCTGTTTCGGCAGATATTCCTGAACGATGACGATCTCAGCAGCTTCCTTGTCGGCGAGATCCTTCCTGTTCGCTTTTTCATACATGTCGATGGAATCCTTCCGCTTCTTCACCGAAGAAAGAAGGATCTTCATATCGTCGTCGGCATTCATTTCACGCGCTGCGCCGCTCTTCTCGAATTCAAGGATCTGTGCACGCAGCATGCGCAATGTATCGATTCGAAGTCTGTCCCCTGCTTTCATCGCAGCAGTGAGGTCCTGAGTTACTTTATCTTTTAAGCTCATAATATTATACCTTACCGTACATGTGAATGATCTGTCCATTGATGGCAACTCCATGATCTGAACAGAGATGAATGATCATCTGTGCGATCTGTTCCGGTGTTACCCATTGCTGAATCTGTTCCTCTGTTCCCCAGCGCTTATTTTCTTCCGTGACGATGATACTCGGAGCAATTGCATTCACCGTAAGGTCCGCAAACTGCTTGAATTCGGCTGCAGCAGTCTCGGTCAATGCAATCACACCTGCCTTAGAAACTCCGTACCCGCCGCGCTGCGCTTCCTGAGTGACACCGGTCTTCGCCGCGATATTGATGATCCTTCCGAATCCGTTTTTTTTCATCGAAGGAATCACATGCTTCATCATTAAAAAGCATGACTGCAAATTTACCGTCATCATTGCATTCCATTCGGACAACGGTGTCTCCTCGATCAATCGTTTTTGTCCGATACCGCCGACCAGATTGCAAAGAATGTCGATCCTGCCATACCGTTTGATCACATCTGCTGCGGCTGTAATGACCGATTCCTCATTCGTTACATCGAGCGCGATCCCTTCGGATATTGAGGAATTTTTCTGAAGTTCCTGCAATTTCTGAATCGATGTCCCGCTTCCGGAATGAGTAATGATTACAACAGCGCCCTCTTTTGCAAGGTATTGAGCGACAATACTCCCGAGTGCTCCTGTGCCGCCGGTAACGAGTGCTATTTTATCCGAAAGTTTCGCCATTGTCCTCTAGCAATATATTATAACATTCTGCTAAAATCAATGCACACAACAGATACTCGTTTCATTGATTATGCCGTGAATAGACCGTATATTGATGAAATTATTTATCACTGAGAGGTCTGAATTCAATATGGAATTGATCAATTACCGTCAGCTCGCCGACCGCGAAGCCGTGACCAATCTTTTTGCAGACTATCATTCTAACTTTGAGAAGCTCGCAGGATATTTTTCCGGCAACTTCAAAGAAAAAGGGGTCTGGGAAAAGAAGATCCATGCGCTGCAGAAGAAGAATTTTGACCGGCAGACACTGCATAGAGTATTGAACGATCAGAACCGCGATTTCCAAAGCGGGATAAAAACGCTGGCGAATATCGATCTGCTCGGAAATGATACGACATTTGCCGTGGTTACGGGCCAACAGCTTGGGATCTTTACCGGTCCGTTGTACACGATCTATAAAGCGGTGACTGCAGTAAAACTTGCAAAGAAATTATCCGCGGATTTTCCGGAATATAATTTTGTTCCGGTCTTCTGGCTTGAGAGTGAGGACCATGATTTTGATGAGATCAACAAAGTCTCGTTCATCAATTCGGCGAATGAGGTCTCTCAATTTGAATATCTGCTCGGCGGAAAACCGCTCGAAAAGAATATCGGCGGTATGGGAACGGTGCTGTTGGATGAACACATTGAACAGCTGTTCCAGTCCATCGAAGCGAATCTCCCGAAATCGGATTATACTCCCGCTCTTCTGGAGATGCTGCGCGGTTATTATAAACCCGGTACGACACTGCTGAAAGCTTTCGTCGGATTCTTCAATCATGTCTATGAGGATTCGGGATTGGTGTTCATGAATCCGAATACACCGGATTTCAAGAAGATCGTCTCTCCTTTGTTCACGAACGAGATCAATTCAAATTCAGAAGCATCCAAACTTGTGGTGCAGACCAGTGTTGAGCTGGAGGATCATTATCATGCGCAGATCAAAGCGAAGGCGCTCAATCTTTTCATGTTCTATAAAGGAGGCCGACATCTGATCGAACCGTCGGAGAGCGGTGATTATTTTCTGAAGAACCTCCGTCAGCGGTACACGAAAGAAGAATTGCTGACGATCGCGAAAGAGACTCCTGAACTGCTCTCACCGAATGTCGTGCTGCGTCCGTTATGTCAGGATACGATGCTTCCCACGATCGCGTATGTCGGCGGTCCAGGCGAGATCGCCTATTTTGCTCAGCTCAAATCGGTGTATGAATATTTCAATGTGACGATGCCGGTGATCTATCCGCGGGCGAGTGTGACATTGATGGAAGAGAAGATCAAGAAGATCCTGGAAAAATATTCTCTGGAACTTGAAGAGATCTTCGGTGATGTGGATACGATCCTTGCCAAAGTGTCGGAACAGGTGTCGGAAGTAAAAGTCGATGCATTGTTCGAATCACTGGATGTGCGCATGAAAGAGTCATTGAATGAAGCGCGGTTCGGCATACAGCAGATCGATGCCACGCTCAACGGCACCATCGATGCGACGATCGCGAAATTCGCCCAGCAGCTCGATGTGCTGAAGCAGAAGACACAAAAGGCACAGCAGCAGAAGGAAGAGATCTCGCTGAAGCAGATCAAAAAAGCTTCATTGAATATCTTCCCCAACGGGAATTTTCAGGAACGGGAGTTCAGTGTGATCCAATATCTGAACAAATACGGTCCGGATTTTGTGAAATGGGTCGCGAACGAGATCGAGATCGATAAGTTCCAGCACGAAGTGATCACGTTGTAACAGTCCTTTAAAAACAGAAAAGCCGTCCTGATCATCATCAGAACGGCTTTTTTTATGTACTGACTTAAAGATCAGCGGATGACATTCTCCGTTACTTTATCGAAGAAATGCGCTTTACTCATGTCGAAGGTGAAATCCTTCGTCTGACCGGGCAGGACATCGGT
>CALROS020000220.1:0-4261 GCA_943369855.1 Chitinophaga pinensis
CGTGCTGTCCATTCTTCAAGGATTGCAGCATCCGGAGTCCATCGACGGAATGTGGGGAAGGAGTTTCATTGAAAAGAATTTTGAGATCAATACGGTTACCGCTCAGATCGACGGGGTCTATGTTGAGGCGATCGCGAAGAAGAAGGGGATCACAGAGATCCCTGTCCTTTCATACAAAACCGTGACCCGCGGTGCCGGGTCTGAACGAACTCTCTCCGCTGAAGAATTTGAGAAACATCTCCAATTCCTGAAAGACCGGAAGTTCACCGCGCTGAATTTTTTTGACATCGACAGGATCCTCACATTGAAGCTCCCGCTTCCTGAACGGCCGGTCATTCTCACGTTTGATTCATTCGGTGATAATGCCGATGTTGCCGCCCCTCTGCTGAAACAGTATGGATTCACTGCTTGTTTCTTCCTTCAAACGCAGATGTCAAATGACGGCGGATCATCTTCGATGACATTCGAACAGGCGCGTGCATTGAAGCAGGAGGGATTTGAGATCGGTTCTGCTTCCGGAACGTCTCCGAAGATGAATATCCTCGAAGAAGAACAATTACTTCAGGAGGTCGATGGTTCCAAACTGTCGATCGAGAAAGAACTTGGTTCTCCGATCATCACTTTCGCCTATCCGGGGGGATATGTGAATGAGAAGATCAAAGCAATGGTCCGCAATTCCGGATACCATTTTGCCGTTGCCAATGATTCCGGACGTAGGAATTTCTGGTCCGACCTCCTCAAGATCCGCCGCATTCAGGTCTTCAGCGGATCAACTTTGTTCTCATTCTGGAAAAAGACCTCCGGACGTTATCACTGGTATAAAGATGTTTATTGATTCGCATTGTCATTTGTTCTATGAGGACTTCAAGGAAGATCTGGAAGGAGTATTGACGAGAGCCAATGATGCCGGCGTCAAGTATTTCATCGTTCCAGCGACCAATCTTCAAACAGCAATTGAAGCCATCCGGCTTGCAGATCAATTTCCCGGGATCTATGCATCGGTCGGATTTCATCCGCTCGATCTGAAGGAGTTCAATGAAGAACGTCTGCAGGAGATCGAAGAGCTTTCCAATCATCCGAAAGTGATCGCGATCGGCGAGATCGGGATCGATTACTTCTACGATACCTCACCGCGGGAATTTCAGCGGGAGATCTTTGCGCGGCAGATCGAACTTGCTGTCCGCCGCGACTTGCCGATCATCGTTCACACGCGTGATTCCGTTCAGGATGCGGTCGATATCGTGACCGAGCATGTTGTGAAGCATCCTGATTGGAAGAAAGATGGGAAACGCGGAGTGTTCCATTGCTTTACCGGAAGCGCTGAACAGGCACGGCATCTTATACGCCACGGATTCCTTGTCTCTTTCCCGGGACCGATCACATTCAAGAAAGGGACGATGCATGAGGTGGTCCGCGAGATCGGTCTGGACAACGTGATGGTCGAAACGGACTCACCGTTCCTTACTCCCGTACCATTCAGAGGAAAGAGGAACGAACCATCCTATATTCCGATCATCGCACAAAAGATCGCTGAGACTCTCAATATCCCGATCGAAGAAGTTGCTGAGCAAACGACGCGCAATACTGCTGCACTATTCAACCTTACCATCCAATGATCTTTCAATAGCTGTTCGATAATCCGGGATAGAACTGACCGATATGAAAAAAATCATCCTGCTGTTATTCCTTCCATTGACCCTTTTCGCTCAGTCCGATCAGCAGATAAGGATGCTTCAGGATCAACGGCCCGAACGATCGAAGGAACTCTATTCATTCCTACAATCCGGTAATGAGCGCGACCGTGAGCTGGCATTATTGGCACTCGCCAATATCCAGGATACAGCTGCAGTGGATGCTGTTGCTCCCTTGCTGTCGGATGAAGCTCCAAAGGTCCGCTCCATGGCCGCGTTCGCTTTGGGAATGATCAACAAACCGCGCTGTGCTACGCTTCTGTTCCGAAGACTCTCGGTTGAACGGGAGGAGAAATGTGTGACGGATATCCTGAATGCGATCGGCCTCTGCGGAACACAGGATGATCTGAAGAAGATGGTCAGTCAGGCGGAGGATTATCCGGAAGAGTGGAGATCATGGCTCGCGCTCTCCATAGCTCGATTCGCCAACAGGAAGGTCCGGGACATCTCTGCGTCAAAATACGCAGCATCCCTGCTTAAGGATAATGCAACGGTCATCAACGCCACATATGCGCTGATGAGGATCGGCGACACGACCGTCATCCGGAATAACCGGGTTCGGCTGACCGAGCAGCTCGGAAATTCTTCCGCGATCGTCCGTATGTGGAGCGCCTCGGCCTTAGCATTATTGAATGATGATGAAACGATACAGGCACTATCGAAGACGGCGGAAACGGATAAGGATTGGCGGGTGCGTGTGAATGCCATCCGTGCACTGCGAACCAAATCTTCCGCGCGCATGATTATTGCGAAAGCAATCTCCGATAAGAATGAACATGTGTCGATGAGTGCAGTTGCTTCATACGATCAAATGACAGCGGATGAACCGGTCATTGCCGACAGCAGTTCCATGTTCGATCTTCTGCGATCGACTGCAACACCGGTATCCGTGAAAGAGGAGATCCGTATTTTACTGGCAAGGAAAATGGGTGAACGGGCGATCCCGTTGATCGGACCGTGGAAGAATGACAATCCGTACATCGCGGCACAGCGCGTACGAGCGTACGGTGCTGCCGGTTCAGAGAAAAGCATACCGGTGATCAAGGAAGCTATCCTGCAGTCCGGTACATCTTCCGCCATAGTGACGATCGCGGGGATAGAGTCATACCAATCCATCGCTCAACATTCCAGTGATCAGGTAAAGAAGGATTTTTTAAAGATGGCGACATTGATGTTCGCACGGAACGATGCCGGAATATCATATACCTCCGCAATGGCATTTCAGGATACATCTTTCTCTACTGAGATCCGGAAGATCTATTGCTCAGCGCTGATCTCTGCATTCAATGCGATGAAGGCACCTGCGGACCTGGAGCCGATGGTGGAACTGTTGAAGGTCTTCGCTGAGATCGGTGACTCGTCCGCTCTTGCATCCGTCGAGTCAGGACTTTCTGCGAAGGATAATGTCATCCGACGTTCTGCTGAAAAAGCATACACAGCGATCACCGGTGAAGATCCGCCGGACCGTCCGGACGCTCCCGACGGTTACAGACCATTCTACTCGATGCAGGATCTTCCGCTGCTGGAACAATACAAAGGTGCGGATGTTACAACTTCGCGCGGAAAGATCCGGATCACTTTTGAGAAAGAAGCTGCACCCTTCACCGTGTTGAATTTTATCCTTCTCGCCAGGAAAGGATTCTATGACGGACTGTCATTCCATCGGGTGGTGAGTAATTTTGTGATCCAGGGGGGCGACCCGCTGGGGAACGGAAGCGGCGGTCCGAACTATTCTATACGGACGGAGGTCCATCCGAATGCGCGGTTCAAAAGCGGGGGAGTGGGAATGGCGAGTGCAGGAAAGGATACCGAGGGTTCGCAGTGGTTCATCACGCATTGTCCCACACCGCATTTGGATTACCGGTATACCGTCTTCGGTTATACTCCCGATGCGAAGGTCATCGATCAGATCATGATCGGAGATAAGATCGAACATATCGTATTATATTAACTGATTCACGTCCTATTACAAACGATCATAGAATTCACAATGGGTGTTCCACATAGGATATTCAGTTCTGCCGAGCATGCTGTTCAACGGGTGATCATTACCATGATCATTGTTGCCATGCTGTTCTCTGCCGCAGTACCGGTGTTACCGTCCGTAATACCGAATCACAATGTGCCCCCGACGGAATGGCATTTAGATCAGGATCAAGGTTTTCATCCTTTCTTATCCTCGGTCAAAGCGAACACACATATTCGTTACCTCGATATTTCGTATGATCCTCAATCTGTTGACCATCAATATCTGATCTCATGGTACAGTGAATACCCGGAAGATTCTCTTCCGGTATTTACGGGACCGTCATATTCGCTGCTGCTCGTCTATTCTCAAACGACCTCTTCTGATCTCTGAACGAGATATTCTAAATCAAATTACTCTGTGGCAGCTTTGACCCATGGTCTTTGCTGCATCCGTCATTATTGATTTTCACGAAAAGGGAAAGTGTTTATGAGCACAAATGAATCGAACGAACGTGATGAAACACCGGCAGGTACGCCGATATTCCTGTACATTTTTGTCGGGATATTAGCATTGAGTCTCGCAGGAATAATAGGGATGATGA
>CALROS020000221.1:0-4252 GCA_943369855.1 Chitinophaga pinensis
CTATAATCTATTCGTCGCGAACATCACACGGCTGGTGCACAATCTTGAGGTTGCGTCGGAGGAATTCTTCTCGTTGATGGAGGTAGAGGGTCCGGCAGTTGATGTTGCCGCTGTTCCTGCGGCGGCGAAGAAATCGAAACCGACACGGACGGTCTTTGCAGACGATGAATTCTTCGAACCGAAAGACGAATAGTTGAACTGTCCGTTCCACTGAACTCACTTCCGTGACCATCACGAACACCTATGAAATTCGAACAACGACATAAGGTCGATCCTAACTTCAACTATGCCACGCTGCCGGATATGCTGCTGCAGCTGCTTGTCTTCTTCCTGCTGGCATCATCGTTCGTGACATTCCGCGGAGTGAACGTCTTCCTTCCGAAAGCAGCGACCGGCGAGATCCATTCCGATCAGCAGACCATCATCACGATCACGCAAACCGGCAATATCTACTTGAATGCCGAACAGATCGTGCTGACCACACTGGCACAGAAACTGATACCGATCATCGACAAGAACAAGGACCAGATCATCATTGTCCGCGCGGATAAATCCGTTACACTGCAGCAGGCGGTGGAAGTGATCGATATCGCCAAAGGGATCGGCGCGCAGCGATTCATGATCGCGACGGCTCCCGAAGAAGAATTCTAAATCCCGTATGTCCTCACGTTATCATTCCACATCATTCGGCTGGATCGGTTCCGTCATACTTCATGTGATGGCTGCGGTCGTATTATACTATACTGCTGTCCAGCCGAAACAGATCACATCCAAATATATCGAGATCACGCTGGGTTCGCTTCCCGGAGGTCAGGGAAGTCTGCCGAAATTCACCCTCCCCAATCAAAGTGATGTGCAGGCGGGACTCGAACAAACATCGGAGAATCTGAACAACCCCGTTACACTTCCCACACGGACACTGTCATTCGGAACGGATGATGTCATCCGTATTCCGTCGACAAAGAAATCCGTGAATGTCGATCCTTCAGCACCGCTCTCGATGACGAACAAGATCTCTCCGTCGCGGGATGATAACCGTCCGTCGTCCTATTATACTCCGACACCCGGACGCAGAGAAGGTCCGATGGGGATCCAGGCAGGCGGGAACAGCGGAAGCGGCATCACTCCGGGCAATGGAGGGAACGGAAAAGGCGGATTTGGAAGCGGTGACGGCATCGGCGATAATGTTTCATTCGGAGTACAGTGGGTGAACGGCGTCAACCGTAAACTTGTCTCCGGCGAGGCGCCGGTCTATCCTCAGGGTGTGAATACAAGTGCGCAGATAAAACTTCGGGTGTTCGTTCTGGCGGACGGGTCAGTCCGTTCCGCAACTCCGGCGCAAAAAGGGGATACGCGATTGGAGAATGCGGCCATCAATAAAGTGAAACTCTGGAGATTTGAACCTCTTCCCGGCGGTCAATCACAGACCGAGCAGGCGTGCACGATCATATTCAATTTCACACTGAAGTGACCTACGCTGCAGGCGCCGACGCACTCTCCCTGAAGTACAGAAAATAGAACAATCCTTCCGCAATGGTCAGCAGCAGCAGCGACAGACTGTCCCTATTCACCCACACGCCGAAACCGGCCTCTCCGATAAGGTATTTCAGAAAGAACGAACTGATGGACCATCCCACGGAAAAGATCAGCACAACAAATCCGACCGACAATAATCCTGCGCTGAGTCCTTCTTTCTGATCCTCGGCAGTGAACGCAGCGGTGATTCCGACGATATGCAGGTAAAAAATGATCAATGGGATCATACGATTATTCCGATTAAAAAATTAATATGCATCTTTGGCAAAAATGACGGCGCGGATCGTCTTGAGGATGATCTTCACATCGAGCACCAGCGACCAGTTCTCAACATAATAGATATCATATTTCGTCCGGTCCTCGATCGGTACATCCCCGCGGAGACCGTTCACCTGCGCCCAGCCGGTCATTCCCGTCTTCACACGGTGCCGTTCCAGATATTTCGGGATGTTCGATTTGAACTGTTCAACGAAGAACGGACGTTCGGGACGCGGACCGACGATACTCATATGACCGATCAATGTATTGAAGAGCTGCGGAAGTTCATCGAGGCTCGTCCGGCGGAGGATCCTGCCGATCAGTGTTGCGCGGTTATCATCCTTCCGGTTCCGGACCGGACCTGTACTCTTTTCCGCATCGATGCGCATTGAGCGGAATTTGATGAGCGGGAACGAGATGCCGTCCAATCCGACCCGTTCCTGGATATAGAAGACCGGACCCGGCGACGTCAATTTGATGATCACCGCGATCAGTCCCATCACGGGCAAAGCGATGATCAATGCCGCAACGGAGAAGATGATGTCGAAACTCCGTTTCAGTATCCTGTTCCAGGTGCTCATCGGGATATCCTTCAGTTTCAGGAACGGGATCCCTTCGATCTCCTGGATGCGGAGTCTGCTGGTCATCATTTCGAGCATATCCGGTACCATCATGAATTCGACATTCTTTCCTTCGGTGAGCCGAAGCAGTTCGATCAGCTGTTCCTGTTCATTGTGGGATAACGCCACGAGCGCCGTTTGGATCCGTAATGTGCCGATGTCGGAGGGGAGCGCGGTGATGGGACCGAGATACCGGCAGTTCTTCAGCGGTGAATCCTGTCCGGCTGATGCGTCCGCGTAATATCCAAGCACTTCGAATCCGAGGATCGGTTTGGCGATGAACAGCGTATAGATCTGTTCAGCGGTCTTATTTCTGCCGACGATCACCACCGATTTCAATTCTTTTCCGCGCAGATAAAGGTTCTGTTCGAACCGGAGCGCGATCCATCGTCCGACGGTCACGGTGACGATGGACGTGAGCCAGAGCAGGATAAAGACGCCGCGCGAGAAGGAGAATCCGCGGTAGAAGAATGTTGCGCTCATCATGATCATCATACCGATGGTGATCAAACGGATGATGACGAAGAATTCATCGCTGAGATGGATATTCCTCCTGGTGCCATACAATCTGCGTGAATTGAACACGAGCAGGAATACCGGAATGAAGATAACGGATGCGGTGAGATACGTCGCGACCGGAGGGATACCGAGAGGGATCTCGAAATATTCCGTGAGCGGTGAGAAGAATCTGAGCCAGTAGGAAAGCAGGAATGCCGATTCGAATGCGGCCACATCCAGAACGATGGTCAGGAACGGGATGAGAAAGTCGTTGCGCCGCGGTTTGCTCATTGTTGTGCCGGTATTGATTGTTTACTGATCAATAATTTATCCACCCGGTTACCGTCCATGTCCACCACTTCAATGCGGAAATCACGCCAGAAGAAGAATTGCCCCGCAGAGGGGATCTTTCCCATATGATTGATGGTGAATCCCGCCAGCGTCTGATAATTTCCCGTCTCGTTTTCCGACAACGGATCGATCTTGAACAGGTCCTGGAATTCGGTGATGAGCAGCGCCCCGTCGATCAGATACGAACCGTCCGCTCTCTGCACAATATACTGATTCATCCGTTCTTCCACATCAATTTCCTCGCCGACAACCGCTTTCAGAATATCGTTCAGCGTCAGGAGTCCCTGAATGCCTCCGTACTCGTCCACGAGGAACGCGAAGTGCGTTCCAGATTCCTTGAACTTCTCGATCAGCTGCACGGCAAGGACATTCTCGACGATATAGAGCGGTTTGCGGAGATGCTGTTCAAGTGAAGTGATGGGACCATTCAGCGAGGCGGAGAAGAGGTCCTTCACATGGACCACTCCGAGAACATTGTCGATCCCTTCTTTGCAGACGGGGAAAAAGGAGTGGGAACTCTCCTTGATCTTTTTGAAATTTTCAGCGATCGGATCCTCAACATCCAGCCATATGATCTCGGTGCGGGGTGTCATCAGGGCATTCACACTCTGGTCCGCCAGACGGAAGACCCGCTCCACCATTTCCTGTTCCACTTCATTGAAGGTCCCCGCACGGGTCCCTTCCTCCAGCATCACTTTGATCTCCTCTTCGGTGAATGACGGATCGGTGTTCTCCTTGATACCGAGCGACCGGATGATCACGCGGGTGATGACGGTCAGCAGGCGGACGATCGGATAGAGCACAGCGGACAACGTCCGCATCGGGATCGCGATAGCGCATGCGACGCGCTCCGGATTCTTCAAGCCGAGCTGTTTCGGGATAAGTTCGCCCACAAAGATCGTCAGGAGGGTGATCGAGACGACGACGACCGCAAGACTCACCGGTTCGGCATATTGGGCAAGCCATGGAATAAGGATCAGATATTCCGC
>CALROS020000222.1:0-4245 GCA_943369855.1 Chitinophaga pinensis
TGAACTCATCGAACCGACTGCGTATGTCTATGTCCCCGGATTTCTGATGACATTCGGATTATCATTCCTGATGCTGTTCATCTTCAATTATAAGGATTTCCATCTTCTGCTGCCTGCCGTGATCTTTATCGGACTCGGAGTTGCGTTCATGATGACAGAGATAGGTTATCTGTATCCAAGCGACGTGAAGGAAGCGATCAGGCAGTATTGGCCGGTCGCGATCATCCTTTTCGGTGTACTGATGCTGTTCAGGCGAAAAGATCCGAAATGAGATTCAATAAAAAACCCAAATCATATGATTTGGGTTTTTTATTGTCAGTGTTCCGCACCTGATCAGTGAGCATCAAGCCAGTTCTTGCCGATGCCGAGTTCTACTTCGATGGGAACATTCATCGGCATTGCATCGCGCATTTCCTTCTCGACAAGAGACCGCATTGATTCTTCTTCACCTTTGACAACATCGAAGACCAACTCATCGTGCACCTGCAGAACCATCCTGCTCTTCAGCTTCTTCTTTTTCAATTCCCTGTGGATGTTGATCATTGCGATCTTGATCATGTCAGCCGCTGTTCCCTGAATGGGCATATTGATCGCCTGGCGTTCGGCATTTCCACGGATATTCTGATTCTTGTTGTTGATGTCGGCTAAATATCTTCGGCGTCCGTTCAATGTTTCCACATACCCTTTCGAGCGGGCGGAATCGATCGTTCCCGATATATACTGATTCACTTTGGGAAACCGTTCAAAATACTTTTGAATGATCCCTTTTGCTTCACCCTGAGAGATATCCAGACGTGAAGCAAGACCGAACGGACCAATACCGTACATGATACCGAAGTTCACTTCTTTTGCTTTGCGTCGCATATCACGGGAAACATCCTTTTGATCGACTCCGAATACCTTCGCTGCCGTTGAGGAATGGATATCCTCTTTTTTGATGAAGGCTTCCAGCAACCCCTCGTCACCGGAGATGTGTGCCATAATACGTAATTCGATCTGGGAATAGTCCGCAGAGAGGATGGATGAGCTCTTTTCCGTTGGAATGAATGCTTTGCGCATCTTTCGTCCAAGTTCCGTACGGATGGGAATGTTCTGCAGATTCGGATCACTGCTCGAAAGCCGTCCTGTCGCCGCAACGGTTTGATTGAATGACGTGTGGAGTTTACCGGTGGACGGATTGATCAATTTCGGAAGTGCATCGACATAGGTGGATTTTAATTTTTGTAACTGGCGGTATTCCAACAGTTGTTCAACAACGGGGTGTTCTTTCCGCAGGATCTCGAGGACCGCCACGTCGGTCGAGAATCCGGTCTTGGTCTTTTTCACGGAACGGAGTTTCAGTTTTTCGAAGAGGATCTTCGCCAGCTGCTGTGTGGAGTTAATATTGAATTGTTCCCCGGCCAATTCGTAGATATTCTTGATCAACCGGTCCAACGTTGTGCCGATCTCGCCAGACATGACGGAGAGGAACGGGAGGTCGAGTTTGATACCGTTGATCTCCATTTCCGTCAAAACCTCGATCAATGGAAATTCGATCTCGTCGCACAGACTTTTCATACCGCTGTCGGAGACCTTTTCCTTCAGAATATCGACGATGCGGAATGTGATATCGGCATCTTCTGCGGAATAATTGCCTACTTCTTCCACAGGAATATCGCGGATATCGCGTTTTCCGTCATTCGTCAGCTCATCGAACGAGACCATCTTATACTTCAGATGTTCCAACGCCAGAGAGTCGAGAGAGTGCTGCTTATCGGAGCGCAGGACATACGCAGCGATCATGCTGTCGAATGCTATACCGGCTACGGCGATTCCCTTTGTAGAAAGAACGAGCGAATCATATTTTATATTCTGACCGTATTTCCTGATTTTATCATTCTCAAAGACCGATCTAGTATCCTTCACGATCCTCTCGAGAGGAAACCCTTCACGCTTGGAATCAGACGCACCGCTGAACAGGTCTGCCGAACCATCGCGGACCGAGGTGTCGATCACGGGAAGATAGTAGGCTTTCCCTTTCCCGAAACAAAATGCGATGCCGACCAATTCGGCACGGAGCGCATCCGTGGATGTGGTCTCGGTATCGAATACGAATGCTTTTGCTTTTTTCAGTTCAGATAACAGTTTCAGATATGACGCATCATTTTTAATGATGATATATTCATGATCTGTTGACTGGATGTCACTCAATTGAACAGGGATCTCAGCGGCAACATCGTTTGTTCCTTCCTCTTTCGGAGCAGAGGGAACCCCGGCGACACCATTTTCACGCAGGCGTTTCGCAAACGTTTTGAACTCAAGCCGGTCATACAAAGCGATCAATCCGGGGATATCTTTTGCTGCCGCTTTCAGCTGATGAAGGTCCACGGTAATCGGAACATTGGTATCGATCGTTACAAGCCGTTTTGAGAGGAGAGCAAGTTCCTTATTATTCCGGAGCTTTTCCTGAAGACCTTTTTGCGGAATGGCATCGACATTCTCCAGGATCTTCTCGATGGTCTTGTATTTCTGCACCAGCGGGAGAGCGGTCTTTGGACCGACACCGGGAACGCCGGGGATATTATCCGCCGTATCTCCGATGAGGCCGAGCATATCGATGACGCGGTCCGGAGTGACGCCGAATTTTGTCATGACACCTTCTTCACCGACGATCTCATCCTCATTCCCGAATTTACCCGGGCGATAGATCTTAATTCGATTGGAGACAAGCTGCATGAAATCCTTATCCGATGTTACAAGGAACGTGTCGATCTTTTCCTTCTCGGCACGTCGGGCAAGGGTCCCCATGATATCATCGGCTTCGTATCCGTCCAATTCCAGGACGGGGACGTTGAATGCTTTCACAACATCCTTCAGATACTTGAGCGACGCGGCAAGATCATCCGGCATCTTATTCCGCGTGGCTTTGTATTCCTTATACTCGATGTGCCGGAAAGTCGGTTTGTCCGTATCGAAGACGGCGGCGATATGGTCCGGTTTGTGTTCATCCAGGATCTTGTTCAGATAGTTCACGAAGCCGTAGATCGCGCCGGTATTTTCCCCTTTGGAATTGATGAGCGGATTCTGTGCAAAGGCAAAATAGGAGCGGTAGGCGATCCCCATGGAATCGATCAGGAACAAGGTCTCTTTACGTTTCATAGTATTTCGAAGTAAACAAAAGTTACAGTATATTGACGGAAGTACTTTTGATAATATACCCAAAGCACGGAGCAGTTGCAAAACAGAAGGGAGCGGCACCGATACCGGTGCACCTATGAATATTTATATCGTATTGTTATTTCAACAGCTGCTTGCTGCGGGGACACATCTGGTCGCGAAGACGGTCACGCATGATGTGCATCCGGTGGTGCTGACGTTCCTCCGAAACTGCATCTCACTGGCTGCGATGCTGGTGATGTTCATTGCACGGGAGAAGAGGGTAAAAGTTGAAAAAAGCGACATTCTGCCGCTGCTGTGGCTGTCGTTCCTTGCTGTGCCGATGAATCAATTCCTCTATCTTTACGGGATCAAATTCACCCTGGCATCGAACGGGGCACTTCTATATGCGATGACGCCTGCGATGCTGTTGATCTTATCATCATTCTTTTTGAATGAACGGATGACTCGAACGAAAGTCCTTGGAGTGGTGATCGCATTCATCGGGATCTCGATCGTGATGTTCGAGAAAGGGATCGATTTCTCTTCCGATTATTTCTACGGGAATGTGATGATCTTCTTTGCCGTGATCGCCTGGGCGTTGTTCGCGATCCAAGGGAAGAAACTGGTGAAGAAATACGGATCTTTCCACATCACGGCATTATCCATGATCGGAGGTGCGACGATGTTCCTGCCGATCGGAGGATATTATTTTGCTGCTCACGGTATACCAGTGATCACTCCGGGCAACTGGGTCAGCATCCTCTATCTTAGTTTGATCACATCCGTGGTTTCGTATATGCTTTGGTTCTATGCCCTTGGAAGGATGGATACAACCAAAGTCGCGGTATTCGCGAATGCCCAGCCGATCCTCACGACGATCCTTGCGGTGATCTTTCTTGATCAGCCGATCACTTCTGCATTCCTTATCGGTGGAGCGATCACGATCACCGGCGTATTCATCACGCAGCGGAAATGACGTCACTTCCTGTTGAAGAAATCACAAAATGCGCTCATGACACATTCGTGGCATTTCGGATCGGTCGGACGGCAGGTCTCTCTGCCGAGATAGGTGAGGGACATCCCCAGCAAATGCCAATTCTTCTTCTC
>CALROS020000223.1:0-4234 GCA_943369855.1 Chitinophaga pinensis
CAGTTCAAATTGAGCCAGCGGTATGAACAGTGGGTCGATGGACTGAGAAAATCCATCTATTGGGAAAAGAAATTGTAACTGGCGAGAAAATTAATTATACTTACACACTTCAATCAATGAAATAACAGGAGAAACACCATGGCACAGCACAAATCAGCGGTCAAACGCATCCGTTCCACCGAACGGCGCACCAAACGGAACGTCGCAGTGAAATCGACGATGAAGACGTTATTGAAGAAGGTCCGTTCGGCCGAGAACAAAGAGACCGCACAGGCGATCTTGAAGGAGACGGTTTCCTTCCTCGATAAGATGGCAGGAAAGAACGTCATCCACACGAACAAAGCTTCCAATCTGAAGTCGAAACTGACCAAACTGGTCAACAAATTGAAATAATCGGATCCGTTCCGAACATGAAGAACCCCGGTCCTGCCGGGGTTTTGTGTTTTAAAGCAGGAGTCACACAAAGGCACAAAGAAGAACAGAACATATCCGCGAAGAGCACGAAGAAACGCGAAAAGGGGAGGACTGCTGTTCCTTGATCCTTTGCGTCTCTGCGTCGAGCTCATTGTTATGGGACGGACAATTGTCCGTCCCTACATTATCTTATCCGTGTAAATCCGTCCCATCCGTGTCATCCCTGCCCGCCGTCTTTTTGGCGGGCGTGTTCCATTTTAAAATGAAAAGGGCGGACTTGCGTCCGCCCTTAAAAAACCCCTTAGTTGTGGGACACCTCGAAGGTGTCCTACAACCACATACTATGCTTTTAGATCAGTCCATCCTTTTCCATCTGCAGCTGCTGCAGTTCCCTGATCCTCTGCTGGTACTCTCCCCCTTTTGCGGGAACGGAGAACATGAGGATCTCATACGCCTGGATCGCCGCGCGGTATTCACCCTGTGATGCATAGATCTCGGCGAGTGTCGGCGTGACGGCATCCGTTTCATATGCCTGATCATCCTGCGTCTCTTTTGGCACAGGATTCTGCGGCTGATAATTCTCCTGCGGAACGATCTTCTCCGCGCTCTGAAGCTTCTCGGCAAGCGAATCGATATCCAGCGAAGCGGAGGGCGCAGGTGACGGCTCGAACTCTTCGTTCATCGCATTCATCTCGGCGAACAATGCCGCCTGTTCGGGATTTGCAAAGACCGGTTCCGGATCGACATGCGTCTCGGTTTGGACGGGTTCAGGGGATGAAATGAACGGATCGTTGGAAAAGACCTGCGCGGGGGATTCCGGCTGCGGCGATACATATATCGGTGCGGCTGTCTGCTCGCTGTTCAAGTATTCATCCAGCGAGACCGGGTCCTGCGTATTGATGCGCGATTGGTTCTGCGCAAAGTATTCATCATACGAAGGGAACGGCTCATTCGAGACCGGTGTCTCGTAGGACGGAACCTGCACTTCGGGTTCACTGTATGTATCGTAGGACTGGATGCCTGCTTCCGCTTCGGCGCGGAGACGGGCATCTTCTTCGGCTTGAAGCTGTTCCAGCAGACTCGGCTCTTCAGACGACGACGGAAAAGAAAGTGATGAAGCGTCAAAATTCTCAAACGGTTCGGACTGTTGCGGTAATTCAGGTTCAGAGAATTGCTGCACCGGTTCGGTCGTCTCTGCGGGAGGTGCGAAATAGTTCTCGTCGGTCGTCCGCGTGGATTCGTCCGGCTTGTTCGGAACTGAGATGAGCAGCTTTGCCGCCGTTTGATTATACGGGGAGAGTTCGATCGCCTTCTGAAAGGCGGTCTGAGCGCGGGAATATTCCTTGAAGGCGAGATGCGCCTTTCCTAAGACAATATATCCGGCAAAATACTCAGGATAATTCTTGATCCCTTCTTCGAGCAGCGTCATCGCTTCGGCTGTCTGTTCTTTTCCAATATAGAGATCGGCAAGCCGTGCAAACAGCATGGAACGCGGATTTTCCGCCATTTTCAGGGCTAAAAACTCTATGTCGAACTCTTCAAATTCCATAATAAAAAAGCCAGTGCGTAATGAACACTGGCTAAAATAGCTAACTATAATTTGAATTGCAAAGAATTATACCGCTAACGGCTCGACAACAAGTTCCAATTGTGCCATTTTGATGCGGCGTGCTTCAAGCGCCTGCTGAACGGAGAGCAGTGCAACGAATCCATATCCGCAGGTGAACAGCAGCTGGAAGGGAACGGCTGCGATCTCAAGATAATACAGTGAAGAAAGGACACCGAAGAAGCAATACAGTGCAAGACCGATCTCGATCAGTACGGTCCAGCTGAACTTCACCGGAACATACTTCTTGTCGTTCCACTGCTGTTTCTTCCCTTCAATGCCGTATTTCGGCGTGCGGACGAATTCACTCTTCTGCTTGAACAATCCTTCGAGCACCGCTTTGCTGTTGTTCACCGCAAATCCCATGCTGCCGGCCATGAACACCGGAAAGAGCATGATGCGTTTACGCCAGTCGGTGTAGATATCCTTCTGTGAATAGAGATAGAACAGGAACGAACCGATGAATGCCAGCACGAAGACAGACATGAAATCGAAATACGCGTCGAATCCGCCGCCGTGCTTGATGAATGTGAGCGGAACATTCAGGATGCTTGCCAGGATGATGAACGGGAACACGATATTGTTCGTCAGATGGAACGTGCTGTGGAACTTGATACGGAACGGAATATTCGACTTCCAGACCATGGGGAGAAGTTTCCGTGCAGTTTCGATCGCACCTTTGGTCCAGCGGAACTGCTGCGACTTCAATGCATTGATCTCCGCCGGAAGTTCTGCCGGTGATGTCACATCGCGGAGGAATTTGAACTTCCAGCCGCGGAGCTGTGCACGGTAGCTCAGATCGAGGTCCTCGGTGAGAGTATCGCTCTGCCAGTTGCCCGCATCCATGATGGTCGCTTTTCTCCACACGCCGCCGGTACCGTTGAAGTTGATGAAGTATCCGGCTTTGTTACGGATGTTCTGTTCGATCACGAAGTGACCGTCCAGTGCCATTGCCTGGGTGCGTGTCATCAGCGAATAATCGCCGTTGAGATGCTCCCAGCGTGTCTGCACCATGCCGATCTTCTCATCCTTAAAGAAATAGGGGATCGTCTTGATGAGGAATTCAGGACGCGGGATGAAGTCCGCATCGAAGATGGCGACGAATTCGCCTTTAGCCGTTTTCAGTCCCTCTTTCAATGCACCCGCTTTGAAACCCTGTCGGTTCGTCCTGTGCGCGTGCACAATGTTGAATCCTTTCGCCTGCTTCTCACGGACGATACTCGCCACCAGATCGACGGTCTCGTCGGTGGAATCGTCGAGCACCTGGATCTCGATCCTGTCCTTCGGATATTCGATCGCGCAGGAGGCGTCGATCAAACGGCGGACGACATACATCTCATTATAGAGCGGCAGCTGGATGGTCACCATCGGCGTTTCTTTCAGCGGAAGGTCCCCTTCCACTTCGTTGCGGTGCCGGTAGTAATGATAGATCATGACAAAGCCGTGGGCGCCGAAGATGAACAGGATGCTCAGGCAGATGATGTAGGAGATCAGTATAAATTGTTCCATAGTGTTATGTGATTGATTGTGGAGGAGTTATTATTTCTAAAAATTATAATTGCATCATTGAGTCATTTATTCATTGGATCATTTTTGTTCTTCAATGGATCAATGACCCGATGGATCAACGATTCAATTCATATATTACCAACCCGAGACTGTTTCGAGCAGGATATCCTCTGCTACCTTATCCACTGCCTGGGTCAATGCAACATCACGTGTCTGCTGTCCCTGCGTATATTCCCCCCAGTTGGAAAAATCCTTCTCCCAAATCTTCTTTCGGAACTTCATGTCCGTGTATGATGCATGGACGGTCACCGTCACTCTGCGTGTGCGGACGATATCATTCCCGCCGATCACCGAAGGAGCATCGATCACCGTGGAGATGGTCCCTTCGATGATCGAATCCGCCGTGAGCCGTTCGCCGAGTTCGAGATTGTTGTCGTTGCGGAACTGCTCGATCACTTTCTGTGTGAACTTCTCACGGAGTCCCGGTTCACCGAATCCGCTCACATCCTCGAACAGCGGGATCGCCACGGTCTTCAGATGCGGGGCTACCGATGCTCCCGTGAAGGAGTAGCAGCTGCCGAAGACCAGCATGCAGACGATCGATGTCAGGATGTTGCGGTATCTCATATTCCGTACTCTTTGATCTTTCGGTAGAGTGTCCGTTCCGAGATCTGCAGTTCATCCGCAGCAAGGCGACGGTTGTTA
>CALROS020000224.1:0-4230 GCA_943369855.1 Chitinophaga pinensis
GGGAGCGGGCGATGTTCCTGGCGACCGAAATGCTGAAAGGGAATTATTCCGGAGCAACAGAATATCAGCTCATCAAAAAGGACGGCACCTTCTTCTTCGCCGAGATCAACGGCGAGGTCATCCGTGATTCGTCCGGACGGCCGAAAGGAATGATGTTCGTTGAACGGGATATCACCGAGCGGAAACAGATGGAAGCGGACCGGGAGGCCCTGCTGAAGGACCTGCAGATGGCGTTATCGGAAGTGAATACGCTGGAAGGTGTTGTGCCGATCTGTTCTTCCTGCAAGAAGATACGGGATGAACAAGGGATCTGGAATATCCTGGAAGTATATCTCACAAAACATACCGATGCTCAATTCAGTCACGGCATCTGTCCGGACTGCACAACGAAATATCACGCCGAACTCACCGAACTGAAGAAAAAGACCTCCGTTTGACCGCTAACCGGAAAAACTCTCCACGAATTACACTAATTGTCACGAATATATTTTTCTTCGTCGGATGGTGCTGCTACCTTTAAAAAAAACTGGGCGGACTGGCCCGCCAAACACCGCGGCGGGTAAACTGTCCGCCCCTACACTTTATATTCGTGTTATTGGTGGATAATTCTAATCATAGATCATTTCAGCTGTTTATATTTCTCCTGATATTTCTTCCATAACTCCGTGTGACGGCTCCGCAGATCCACATTCTTTCCCTGGATGAATTCCATCTCCACTGAGGACATGATCTCCAGCGGGTCGCCGGTCGTGACGATGAGTGTCGCATCTTTTCCCGTTTCAAGCGAACCGACACGGGCGTCGATACCGAGAATTTTTGCCGCGTTGATCGTGATGGACCTCAATGCTTCATCCTTCGGCAGACCGTAGGATGCAGCCGTTCCCGCCTGGAATCCGATGTTCCTGTCAGCCATCGTCGAATTTCCGCCGCCGGAGATAGCGAACAGTACTCCTGCCTGATATAATCGTGCTGGAACGGTGAACGGGATATCATACTCCTCCCACCGTCTGTTCGGCAGATCGTGGACCGGTTCGATGATGACGCTGACATTATTCTGTCTCAGCAGTTCCGCCACTTTCCATGAATCCCTGCCGCCGTGGATGATGAGATTCACGTTCTGTTCTTTTGCGAACTGAACCGCGGACTCGATCTGCGACACTTCATTCGCGCCGGCGATGAGCGCCATTTTCTTCTCGAACATCGGAGCAAATGCTTCCCAGCGAAGGTCCGTTGGATGCTTCTCGCCGTCCGCTTTCTTCGCTTTCATATATGCGCGCGCATCATCGAACGCCGTACGAAGTTCCTGCAGATTCGCTTCGATCGCTTTCTTTTGATCCTCTTCGGACTGACGAACGAACGGTGAACGATTCACACGAAGATTCGGCCAATCCACATAGAGTCCTACCGGCGCTTTCAACGTCATCTCGTCCACAGTCCACCCGTCCATCATCATTGCGGCGGTCTTGCCGGCAATGAGACTTCCGGTCGGCATTACGTGCGAAACGGTGATGCCGTTCGCGCGCGTGGTCGGAATGAGTTCACTTTCGGGATTCACCGCAACATCAGCGCGGACGTTCGGATTGATGCGTCCTGTTTCATTCATATCGAGTGTCGCGCGTGCAGCTTCGATCTCGTTCAATCCGATGTTCGATGCGGGATTGATCAGTCCGGGATAGACATGTTTCCCTTTGATATCGATCTGCTGAGCATTTGCAGGGATGGAAACCGACGTTCCGATCGCCGTGATCGTTCCTTTATCGAACAGGATTGTCCCGTTCTCGATCACCGCACCGGTCACAGTATGGATCGTACCGCCGACAAGTGCGATCGGTCTCTCCTGTTTCTTCGCAGGAACGGGGGTTGAAGCGGCTGCCATGCTCACAAGAGCAGCGACAACAATGATAAGTTTCATCGATACAGTTCTCATTGACGCACCTCCATTTTGGACGCTTGTTCGGTATGCTCTTCGTGACACGAATATGTTGAGGAGCGCCTCGGAGACGGAGGAGTTCCGGAACCTTTCTTCTTCGACTTCAGCGCTTTCTGAACGAGTTCAGCTTTCTTTGTCTGCACCTCCGCCCGCATCACGGAATCTTCCTGACGGTCGAAGAATTTTCTGCCGTCGATCCATGTCTGTTCGCAGATGGTGTAGGTGGAGAGCGGGTGTCCGCTCCAAATGACGAAGTCGGCATCCTTCCCCGGTTCAAGCGAACCGACGCGGTCGTTGATGCGCAGTTGTTTTGCCGGATTGATGGTGACAAATTTCAGAGCATCCGTTTCGCTCAGTCCGCCGTAACGGACCGCCTTCGCCGCTTCGGTGTTCAGGCGGCGGGCCAGTTCGTTGCTGTCCGAATTGAACGAGACGACAACACCGGCATTGTTCATTACCGCACCGGCGTACGGGATCGCATCGATCACTTCATACTTATACGCCCACCAGTCGCTGAAGCACGATGCGCCGACTCCGCGCTTCGCGATCTCGTCCGCAACCTTATATCCTTCCAGCACGTGCTGCAGTGTTCCGATCTGGAATCCGAAATCATCGGAGACCTTCAGCAGCATCATGATCTCATCCTGACGGTAGCAATGTGAATGAATGAGCCGTTTCTTGTTCAGGATCTCAACGAGCGCCTCCAGCTCAAGATCGCGTCTCGGCGGGATGACCGTTGGAGTATTCTTCGCTGCAGCCAACGCTTTCTCATATTCACGCGCGGCAGTGAATTCATCACGGATGAGCTGCTCAACACCCATACGTGTCTGCGGGTAGCGCGTGGTATATTTCTCACCCCAGTTGGATTGCTTCGGATTCTCACCGAGAGCGAATTTGATCCCGGGAATCGCTCCTTCGAATTTCATTTGTTCCGGCAGCATTCCCCAGCGGAGTTTGGAGACCTGATTCTGTCCGCCGATGGCATTCGCGGAACCGTGCAGCTGATTGATGGTGGTGAGACCGCCGGCAAGCTGTCGATAGATATTGATGTCGTCGGAGTTCACCACGTCGCCGATGCGGACCTCCGCAGTCACGGCTTGACCGGATTCGTTTACCCCTTCGGAGATGGCGGTATGCGAATGCGCATCGATGAGTCCCGCAGTAACATGTTTACCGGTCCCGTCGATCGTTACAGCACCGGATGGAGCGGAAAGCCCTTTGCCGATCTTCGCGACCTTCCCTTTACTGAAGAGGATATCACTCTCTTCCAATTTCCCCTGCGGTCCGCTCGTCCAGATGGTAGCATTCTTCACAAGCACATCGGTCTGATTCGGAAGTTCTTTCCGTCCGAACGCGCCGTCGGGATAGACAAGTTCATTCGAGGAACAGAGAGGAACTGCCGGTTTCGATGTATCCGGTTTTGATTCGAACGGTTTTACTTTTTGAGCGGACCAGTTGCCCGAGCGTCCATCGGGCAGTTCGAACAGACCGGCGGCTGAATTCTCATTCATTGTTCCCGAAAGCCGGATCACTCCGGCGGTACCGAGCGAATCACCGTCCACCGTTATCTGAAACACTTTTTGATTCAGCGATGCCGATGAAGCTTTTACTTTTTGCGGGCCTTTCAGGACCGTCACGGCGACTGCATCGATCTCTCCGGCTATATCGAATCTGCCGGTATCTGTCTTTGCATCATTCTGTTTCAATGAATACGTCCACACTCCGCGGATATCAGGCGACGGAGCGGCTTTCACTTCATACCGGTCCCCTTCGATCCACGATTCGCGGATCTTCGTCTTTTCGCCGAACAATTCGCCGTCCGTCAGGATGATATTCGCGATCTTTCCGGCTTCGATGGTACCGAGCTGTTTCTCCGCACCGGCTAGCTGAGCGGGAATGGTGGTGACAGCGGCAAGCGCATCATCCGCACTCAATCCGCAGTCGATGGCCGTCTTCACCATTGTCCGGAATTTCCCTGCATCTTTCAGTTGATTCGCCGTCAATGCGAAGGTGATGCCGGCTTTCTTCATGCGTGAAGGATTCTCCGATGCAAAGTCCCAGTGACGAAGTTCCTCATATCCGGTGTTGAATGCATCCTCAGGAGTCTCGACAACGGGAGCATCAGGGAAATTCACGGGAAGGATCACGGGAACATTGAGAGCTTTCACCGCATCGATCCGGCGGTATTCATAACCGCTTCCGCGGAGGATCCACTGAATGGAGAATTCCTTCGCGATGCGGTCCGCGCGGAGCGCTTTCAGTTCGTCATTTGTTTCGAAAATGAGCTGCTGTTTACCGCT
>CALROS020000225.1:0-4207 GCA_943369855.1 Chitinophaga pinensis
AAAAAAGAGACCGAAGAGGCACTGGGACGGAAATTAAAGACCGAAGAGGATGTGATCGCCGCCGGCAAAGCATTGCTTGAACGACTCAATGCTGAGAACGTTCTCCTCACACGGAGTGAAAAAGGGATGAGTCTTTTTGAAAAGAACGGCACCGTGACCCAGATTCCGACCTATGCACGGACAGTGGCCGATGTTTCCGGGGCCGGCGACACCGTGATCGCAACACTGACGGCAATGCTTGCCTCGGGCGGTACGATCGCCGAAGCGGCACTGCTTGCCAATATCGCCGGAGGCATCGTCTGCGGCGAAGTTGGGATCATTCCGATCGAACCATCCGTCCTTCGCAAAACAGTCATGGAGCAGAAACTCTGATGGGAGCCGTATATACACAGACAGATTTACACCGTCAGCGCAAACAATGGAAGGAAGAACGGAAGACGGTGATCTTCACCAACGGTGTCTTCGATATCCTTCACCGCGGACATGTGGATTACCTCGCGAAAGCAAAAGCGCTCGGCGATATCCTGATCGTAGGACTCAACAGTGATTCATCCGTGAAGCGGATCAAAGGTGATCTCCGCCCGATCGTGCGTCAGGATGACCGCGCGTTCGTCCTTGCCGGACTCGCAAGTGTGGATGCTGTGTGCCTCTTCGAAGAGGATACGCCGTTCTCGATCATTTCACTGCTGGTGCCGGACATTCTTGTCAAAGGTGCAGATTATACTATTGAGAATATTATAGGGCGTGATGTTGTGGAAGCTGCAGGGGGTGCCGTCCGAACGATCGAGTTTGTGCCGGACCGCTCCACCACATCCATCGTTGATACGATCCTTAACCGATTCGGCAAACACTAGTTGATGACACCACGGGCATCAAAAATACTGAAGTACACACTTCTGGCATTCGTTCTGATGATCGCCGGCGCCGCCGGTTTTACTCAGACCTCCATGTTCCGTGCTACGCTCAAGTCCACCCTGTACACATTCCTTGCAAAAGAGATCAATGCCGATATCTATATCGGTGAGATCAACGGTAATTTGGTGAACGGACTCACCGTGGATACCGTGATGATGTATATCGACGGTGCGCCGTTCGTTGAGGCGGGAAAACTTTCCGTCCGGTACAATCTGTTCGATCTGCTGAACAATCATATTGCGATCGATTCGCTCACACTCGTCAATCCGTCCGTCCACCTGTACCGCGGAAAGAACGGTGAATGGAATGTTTCACATCTTGCAAAGAACAAAGCGCCGAAGGATAGTTCCGAATCATCCCTGCTCGTCTCCGCCGGCCGGCTGCGGATCGTGAACGGGACGTTCCATATGATCGATTCCACAGGCGAATACAACAGCACTCAAGCGCCGGACAGCGGAGTGCGGAGCGTGAATTATGCGAATTTAAGTCTTGAATCGCTCAATATCGATCTGAAAGGGATGTATTCCGAGCGTTCCATGGAGATCACCGTCCATATGCTCTCCTGCCGCTCACCAAAGGAACAATTCGTCCTCAATTCATTATCGGCGATCTTCCGTCATACGAAACAGAAGAGTTCCCTCACCGAATTGACCATCGAAACTCCCGCTTCGCATATTGCCGCATCGGTCTCGCTGGAGAATATTGATGCATTTGCGATCAGCACGCTGTCGGACCTTCGGAAAGGTCATGTCTCGCTCTCCATCCTTCCCTCCACGATCCGTTCGAAGGATGCCCAGGTGTTCCTGCCGTCACTGAAATTCCTGAACGGCGATATCCGCTTCGACGGTGAAATGGATGGAAATTTCGAGAATCTTTCGGTGAAACATCTGAATGCCGCCGTCGGAACCTCATCCATCATGCTGACCGGATCGGTGTCCAATATCTATGATCCGAAAGAGCTGAGACTCAACATTGTCTCCGATCAAAGCATCGTGAATCCGTCCGATATTCCGGAGCTTCTGCCGACCTATGCGATCCCGGATTATGCATCGCTTGGTCCCGTAACGGTGGACTTCCAATTTGTCGGGAAACCGCTCGATTTCCTTGCGATCTCAACGATCAAATCCGCCGCCGGAACGGTGACCGTAGACGGTCAAATGGTCATCACCGAAGAGAATATCCATTACAAAGGGATCTTTGCCGGTACGGATGTGAATCTTGAGAAGGTCTTTGCAACGAATGAACTGGCTTCACGGCTGAACACAAAGATCTTCATTGAAGGTGACGGTGTGTCGCTCGATAAATTGAAGGGAGAAGCGAGCATTCAGATCGATTCATCCATGTTCAGGAATATCGCTTTGAATACCGCATCCGTTTCGCTGAAGGCCGCTGATCGGAAGGTGAGCGGTGATATTTCCGTGCGATCACCGGACGGGAATGTCTCGGCCAATGCCGCGATCGATCTTTCCTCCAGCGGACCCCCGCAGTATTCACTTGCGGCCAATGTCAGGGGATTGAACCTGGCTCCCATCATGCAGGATGAATATTACGCATCCGATCTTTCCTTCGACCTGCAGCGGAGCGGAACCGGGTTGACATTGTTCGATAATGCATCCGATACGAGGATTGACCTTCTGCATTCATCGTTCCGGGGACAAGGATTCGACAGTGCTGCGATCGTGCTGCAGTGGCTGAAGGACACGACCGACGGCGACCATCTGATCGTCCGTTCGCCGATCGTTGACGGAGAGATGAACGGGAAATTCACATTTGCCGATGTTGTGAGCGGAATACAAACGCATGTTGACGGATTGTTGAAAGCGTATACCTATCAGCGCGGAATTGTTGACTCAAGCATGGCGATCGACAGCACCATCGCCGGAAGGAATAAAACGTATCCACTGCATAACAGTTCCATTGCCTATGATCTTCACATGAAGAATCTGAGACCGATCTCCGTCTTCTTCCGTTTCCCGGAGTTGGATATTGTCGGTTCTGCCACAGGCACGATGTACAGCGACACAATGACAGCATCATCATCCGGTTCGATCCGCATCTCCTCCGGCCGGTATGCCGATACCAGCGCTTACATCCGGCTTCAGAATGCCAGTCTGCGGTATACATTGGAAAATCTCTCCCTTGACCGATTGATCAGCCAATCCGATCCGCTGAAGATCAATCTTGCTTACACAGCGGATGAGATGAAAGTGAATGAGACGGCGTTCCGTTTGATGAAATTGGACCTTGATTTCAATAAGCAGAAAGGAACATTCGCCGCCGCTACGGATATTGACACCACCATCAGTACGGCTATGGAAGGCGCTATCGAAGTATCCGACCTGATGAACAGATTCACATTCTCCCGGTTCGAAGCGAAGTATCAGGGATTTTCCCTTCGGAATTCCGCACCGATGGTCGTAACGGAAACGAAGGATGGGCTTGTCTTCGATTCCACAAAATTCATCAGGGCTGATGAAGAGGTGATCGTGAAGGGATCATATGATTTCAGGGGAAAGATCGCTTTGAATGCTTCCATAAAAAGATTCGCAATATCCGATCTGTTCTTTGTAAATACATCGCCGGCATTCAGGGATCAGGTCTCCGTTCTGGGCGGCACTGTTGATGCTTCAGTGACCGTCGGCGGAACTGCGGCAAATCCCATCATCGATGCTGAAATGGTCGGTTCCGGGATATCGTATCGAAACAGCGGATTTGGGGACTTGACAGCAGTGCTGAATTATGCCAAAAAAAGGGCAGGATTAACTATCGCCTTGAATAATGACCAGGGGAAGGATTCCATCAAAACGTTCAATGTAAAAGGGGTGGTGCCGATCGATCTGGCCTTTTTACCGATCGAGGAACGGACGGACATCCCGGGGATGGATCTAACTATCATTGCAGGGAACCTGCCGATCGGTCCGTTCGACATTTTCATCCCTGAGATCGACCGGCTGAGCGGAATTGCGGACGGGAGGATCGTAATCAATGGATCCTTAAAGGACCCATTGATGAAGGGAAGCATTCTTATCAAAAACGGCGGTCTTCGTCTTGAGATGACCGGTGTTGAATATCTCTTTGCCGGAACCGTTGCGCTGGACAGTCAGACCATGACCTTTCCCGATCTGAAGATCTTCAACAAACAGAATGAATACAGCAGCGGCATGATGACCGTCGGCGGTTATATCGGGATGAAAGGATTCGCATTATCGGAGTATCATCTTACCATGAACGGTGAATTGCTGGTGCTGAATGAAGCGAACCAGAGGGAGAATAAATCTTTCTACGGACGGCT
>CALROS020000226.1:0-4150 GCA_943369855.1 Chitinophaga pinensis
AGAAGTATGCGCTTCCGCTTGCGGTCTCGGCAATGGCGGTGGTCTTCCTCACCTTCTTCGAACCGGAACGACTCGCTCAGCGCAGCACGGTCGTTATCATGCGGTTCGTTATGGCGTTCACTCTGCTGATCTTCACGTATTATCTCTCCACCCTCGACACCGCCGCGAATTCCGCCGGCACACTCATCGTGTTCGGCGCACAGTGGATCGCAACACTGGTGGAAACGTTCTATTTTCTTCAGATCAAGTTCCAATAGGAATAGAACACGCCCGCCTGACCGACGATACGAATGATGGGTCAGTCGGGCAGGGATTGAACGGATCGAACGGATTAATGCGGATAAGGAAGAAAAAGAGCAAACCACAAAGACACATGGGACACGAAGAACACAAAGAAATATTTTATATCCTTATGGCATTTGCTGATTTTTGACGACAGCTTTGAAATTGTTTGATATGTAGGGACGGATATTTATCCGTCCCTTTTATGTACCCTCAACTGCCACGCACTTTAAAAGTGCGTGTCAGTTTCTATTTCACAATATTCATGAATTTCGAGTTATTCGTGGGGTGCTCTGCTTCGTGTCTCTTCGCGTGCTTCGCGGATAATTGATTTTTCTTCCCGCAAAACGGCGGTCGGGTGTGTTATTCATTGATCGTTCTTTTCCACTCTGCTCTTCTCTGTGCCCTCTGTGTTTAAAAACAAAGATCCCCCGTCCGTTTCTCACAGACAGGGGATCTCAACGCTAACCTAATTCCTAATTCTTAATTCTTAACACCCGCTCTTACTTCACCAGCATCATCTTCTTCGTTTCGATAAATGAACCGCTCCGCAGCTGATAGAAATAGACACCGCTCGTCATTGCGGAAGCATTGAACGGAACGGTATAGACGCCTGCATCTTTCTTTTCGTTGATGAGCGTCGCTACCTCGCGTCCCAGCAGATCGTAGATCTTGAGTGTGGTCATATTCGCCGAAGGGAGCGTGAACCCGATGGTCGTTGCGGGATTGAACGGATTCGGATAATTCTGTCCCAGAACGTACGCGGCAGGAGCGATACCATCTTCAGGAACGCCCATTGTGCGGGACTGCAGGACGGCACCCGTTATCAGGTCACAAAGGAAGTATACGCCGTTCACCCAGTTTGAAGAATCGTTCGTTACCTGGATGTTGTGGACGTACGCGACATTCCAATAGATCTTGCTCGTATCATATCCTCCGGGCATCCCTCCGAACCATCCGTACTTTGCATCATTAATGGAGAGTTCCACCCGCATTTCCGCTCCCGGCGGAACCGGCAGTTTCCGGAATGCTTTTCCTCCCGCATTTTCCGCGGCAGTTATGACCGTGGCACTCGTTGCGGCTGATTTGAGAGTCACGATCGGTTTCATCAGCTTGACCCAGCTGAAATAATTATTGTCGATGTCATATACTTTGTTGTCCATGTTACCGGCACGGACCGCTTTCCCCATCGTATTTCCGTTCACAGAATAGATGAATTCCCATCCGCTGCAGCGGCCGAGCGTATCCACATCGTATCCGGAGACCCGGCGAAGGACCCGGTCCGACGGTAAATTCTTCATTGCCAGTGTTTCGGCATCGGCAATGGATTCGTGAAGCATCGTGGGGGTAAAATTCATGAAGGTCAGCGTACAATTGGTCACTGATGAACCGCTGATCACGATCGAATCGCCCGCGGCGATCACATCACTTCCGCCGTTGGGATCGATCTTGCCGTCGTGATTCACATCCTTCACCGCGAGCGGCCAGTAGACCCCGTTCACCATGTTCGGGATGGAATAGGTGCCGTTACTGTTCACATTCGCCCAGCCGACGAACGGCGGCGGACCGTCGCTCTTTTGGTTCATGAAATTCTCGGATGACAGGGCCACCATGGAACCTTCCGGTGAGACGCCGGTCGATCCGCTCAGTACTGTTCCGCTGACGGAGAACGGCGGAAAATCCGTCGCCGTAGTAAAATACGAGACGAACGGTGCGGCAAGGAGCGCTCCCGATTTTGTCTTCACATAGATGAATGCGATGAAATATGCCTGGTTCGCTTTCAGCACTGCCTTCGCATACATCGTCTTCGCATCGGCGCTGTACCAATGTCCGATGACGCTGTCGATGTTCGAGAACCGCGAATCGCCGTTGCTGTTCGTTTCCATGAAGACCGTGTCGATGGCTTCACTGAATGTGACGCTGAGTGTTGAAGCGAGCGGGACGTTCTTTGCATTGTTCGCCGGCACCGTTGAAACAACGGTCACCTGCGCGGCAAGGAATACCGGGATAAGGAAGAAAAGAATGTACATGAATTTCATGGTCCCTCCGTTGGGTTGTGTGGATGTTCTGTTCGTCCGGTCAACACAAGGATGCTCATCAGTCGTCAGAGGTGTTGGGGGAACGAACACATTTCTGAGAGCTAACAAGATTCGGGGCGGGGAGATCCCTGGAGGATGTTAGAGAGAGTCCGGCAGGATGGACTGCTCTTTTTTTCTGTACTAAGGTAGACCTTTTTTGAAATGCAGTCAAGACATCTCAATCACACAGCGGAGCATTGAATCCGATTTTATTTTTTCTTGAGTCATTGTTTTTGCAAAGAAACGTTTCATTGGGGATTTTGATCTATATATCAATAGAATTTTGCTGATGTCCCTATTTTACACATCCTCTTTCCAATTCATTCTTATCCTGTTTTTCGTATATTCTCAAACGAACGGCCATTATCAATTTTCCATTATCAATTATCAATTGCTTTTATGATCCTCTCCGACAAAAAGATCCTCGCCGAAATGAAGAAAGGGACCATCGTCATCACTCCGTTCAGCCGCAAGTTCCTCGGTTCGAACAGTTATGACGTCCATCTCGGGAAATACCTAGCGATGTATGAGGACGAGATCCTCGATGCGAAGGTCCACAACAAAGTGCGGCATTTCGAGATCCCGAAAGAGGGACTCATCCTTGTCCCGAGCAAACTGTATCTCGGCGTCACCGAGGAATACACGGAGTCCCACGCGCACGTTCCGTTCCTCGAAGGAAAGAGCTCCATTGGTCGGCTCGGCATCGACATCCACGCGACGGCGGGAAAAGGGGATATCGGCTTCTGCAATACGTGGACCCTTGAGATCTCCGTCCGCCAGCCGGTGAAGGTCTACGCAGGTATGCCGATCGGTCAGCTGATCTATTTTGCGGTGGACGGCGAAGTGGAAGTGCTCTATAATAAAAAGAAGAATGCAAAGTATAATGGACGCACCATCAAGCCGGTGGAATCGATGATGTGGAAGAACTTCAAAAAATAAACTTTGTGTGATGTTGTGTCTTTGAGTCTTTGCGGCGATTTTTTTCCTTATGCCACAAAGGCACCAAGACACAAATGTGTGTAAGAAATTATACCCACGAAACAGTTCTACTACTTTGTGGGATTTTGTGCCTTCGTGTCTTTGTGGCGAAGCTCTTTCTCGCGTTGCGACAACTGCACCAAGACACAAATGTGTGTACGAAATTAGATTCACTAAATTACTCTACTTCTTTGTGGGATTTTGTGTCTTTGGATCTTGACATCGAAGTTCTTGTCCCCGATGCCACAAAGGCACCAAGACACAAATGTGTGTAAGAAATTCGACCACTAAATTATTCTAATTCTTTGTGGGATTTTGTGCCTTTGTGTCTTCGTGGCGAAGTTCTTACCTGTTTTGTTTGAAGATCGTAAAGATAGAAAATGGCTACCCCGTTTTTGTTTTTGCCTCTCACCCATTTTTCCGCTACTTTCTCCTATCAATTTTTCCATTTTTCCCGAGGAGTGTATGAAACGAAGCATCCAATTCATCGTTCTGTTCCTGTCATTCATGCTCGCACTGCAGGCGCAGACGAAACGTCCCCTGCAGCTGGAGGACATGTTCAACATCAAACGCGTGAGCGATCCGCAGCTCTCGCCGGACGGTAAGACCGTCGCGTACGTGGTCGGCGTGGTGGACAAAGCCGCCAACCGGACGAACACCGACATCTGGCTCGTTCCCGCTGCCGGCGGAACATCGACACAGCTGACGAACTCACCGAAAGCGGACCGTCATCCCCGTTGGTCGCCGGACGGCAAGACCATCGCTTTCGAATCCAACCGTAACGGCTCATTGCAGATCTATAACATCAATGT
>CALROS020000227.1:0-4149 GCA_943369855.1 Chitinophaga pinensis
CACCCTTATGCAGGGATGACCTTCAGGAATTTTCGTTTTCCCACTTTGATGATCTTCGGTTCGTTCAGCAGAATGTCCGCTTTGGAGTCCGAGATCTTCTCGTTATTGATAGTGACTCCTCCTTGTTCGATCAGCCGGCGTGCTTCTCCTTTAGAAGGGATGAGTTTCGTATCCGTCAGCAGCTGCAGAACGTTCACGGAACTTCCTGTCGTGCCGTAATTCATCTCTTCTATCACATCAGGAAGGTCCTTTTTCACGAAGATCCTGTCGAATTCTTCTTCGGCTGCCTGGGCGGCTTCAGTACTATGATAGAGTGCAACGATCTCTTTTGCCAGGCGGCGCTTGGTATTGCGCGGGTCCCCTTCGATATCTTTCTTGATCTGACCCAGTTCTGAATTCGGGATATTCGTTGCAAGGACGAAGAAATCATACATGAGCCTGTCCGGAATGGAAAGGGTCTTTCCGAAGATCTCGCGCGGTGAATCGGAGATGCCGATGTAATTGTCCAGCGACTTGCTCATCTTTTCCACACCGTCGGTGCCGGGGAGAATGGGCATGGTAAGGATGACCTGCGCTTCTTTCCCGAATTCCCGCTGAAGTGCCCTGCCGACGAGAAGATTGAACTTCTGATCCGTACCGCCGAGTTCCACATCCGACTCGATCTCGACGGAATCCATCGCCTGAGCCAGCGGATACATGAACTCGTGAAGGGAGATCGGCTCTTCCTTGTTGAACCGTGCATGGAAATCCTCACGCTCGAGCATCTGCGACACCGTGTATTTGCTCGCAAGTTTGATCACATCGGCAAAGGTCATCTTTCCGAGCCATTCCGAGTTGTAGACCATCTTCACATTCTTATCCGAAAGGACCTTCCGTGCCTGCTCAAAGTAGCTTTCGCCGTTCTTGCGGGTCGCTTCAAGCGAGAGGGATGGACGGGTCTTACTTTTTCCCGAAGGATCACCGATCATGCCGGTAAAGTCCCCGACGATGAGAATGGCAGTATGCCCTAGGTCTTGGAACTGACGGAGTTTCCGAAGCACGACAGAGTGTCCCAAGTGAAGATCGGGTCTGCTGGGATCGCAGCCGAGCTTGATCTTCAGCGGAGTGTTCGTCTTGATCGATCTCTCGATCTTCTGCACGAGGTCGGCTTCCGGTATGATCTCGGAGACGCCCCGTTTTATCAGGTCCATCTGTTCGTTTAAGGAGGGGAAAGGCATGGTATTGTCTATACTAAACTATAATGAAAATTGGTGGTTGTGGTCGATACTGGATACTGGATGCAAGATACTAGATTCTTGATGCTGGATTCAGGATAGTGGAAGGACAACGTAAGTGTGCATTCTTCATGAATCGGTCATTGCTGTCTGCGCATTTCGCGTTCCACATCCCGTTCTTTGATGGATTCACGCTTGTCGTGCAGTTTCTTTCCTTTTGCGATACCTAACTCGACTTTCACGATCCCTTTTTTGAAGTAGAGTTTCAACGGCACAAGGGTCAACCCTTTTTCGTTGGATTTGGAATGCAGTTTTGCGATCTCGGCCTTGGTGAGAAGCAGTTTGCGGGTTCGGGTAGGTTCGTGGTTGAACTGATTGGCCTGTTCGTACGGACTGATATGCATGTTCATCAGCCATACCTCATTGTCCTTAACCACGGCATAGCTGTCCTGCAGATTAGCTTTACCGACACGGAGTGACTTCACTTCGGAGCCTTTTAAAACTATTCCTGCCTCATACGAATCGAGGATCTCATACTCAAAGCGTGCGCGGCGATTCGAAACTGTTGCTCGTTCTTCGCTGTGTTTTTCCATTTGGTGTAATTCTACGTGATAGAAAGTACAGAAAAGCTGAACTATTTACAATAGAATCCGCCATTAATTCCATCTTGGAAAAACAAACATTGCTCGTTATCTTCTTCCATACAACATTGCTGCTCCGTCATTTTATCATCTCAAAACTCACCATGACTCACTCTGAATCTATCCTCATCCTCGATTTCGGTTCACAGTTCACTCAATTGATCGCACGGCGGGTGCGCGAACTGAATGTATACTGCGAGATCCATCCGTTCAATGTTCCGTTTGAGAAGATCACCGCATTTACGCCGAAGGGGATCATCCTGTCCGGCGGTCCGTCGAGTGTCTACAGCAGTGATGCACCGATCCCGGACAAACGGATCTATGAATTGGGACTTCCGGTGCTCGGCATCTGTTACGGACTGCAGCTCATCGCGTATCAGAACGGCGGGGAAGTGAACAAGGCGCCGCGCCGTGAGTTCGGCAGAGCACAATTATTGATGGATGATCATTCCGATATCTTCAAGCATCTTGAATCGCAGACGGAAGTGTGGATGAGTCACGGTGATGAAGTGACAACGATGCCGGCAGGATTCGAGAAGATCGCGCACTCCGAGAATGCGGGGATCTGTGCAATTCGGAATTCCGCAAAAAGAATTTACGGGATCCAATTCCATCCCGAAGTGGTGCATTCGAAGGACGGCAAGAAAGTGCTGCAGAATTTTGTGAAAGAGATCTGCGGTTGCTCCGGAAACTGGAATGCCGATTCATTCATTGAAAGCGCCATCGCCGATATCCGTGCAAAGGTGGGGAACAAGAAGGTCCTCTGCGCATTGAGCGGCGGTGTGGATTCGTCCGTTGCCGCTGTGCTGCTGCACAAAGCGATCGGTGAACAGCTCTTCTGCATCCATATCGATAACGGACTGATGCGGCGCGGAGAGAGCGAGCAGGTGATCAAAACATTCCGCGATGAATATCATATCGCGCTGGATTTTGTGGATGGAACCGAAATGTTCCTCTCGCGGTTAAAAGGAGTGTCCGATCCGGAACAGAAACGGAAGATCATCGGCAAGACATTCATCGACATCTTCGAAGTGGAAGCGAAGAAGGTCGAAGGAGCGGAGTTCCTTGCGCAAGGGACTCTCTATCCGGATGTGATCGAGTCCGTCTCATTCAAAGGACCGTCGCAGACCATCAAGTCTCATCACAATGTCGGTGGACTTCCCGAGAAGATGAATCTGAAACTGATCGAACCGTTCCGCGAATTGTTCAAGGATGAAGTCAGGGCGGTCGGCAGGAAATTAGGACTTTCCGATTATCTGATCGACCGGCATCCGTTCCCCGGTCCCGGACTCGCCATCCGCGTGCTCGGCGAGATCACGCGTGAGCGTCTGGAAGTATTGAAGAGTGCAGATGAGATCTTCATCGGCGAACTGCGGAAACAGAATCTCTATAATTTTACATGGCAGGCATTCACCGTGCTGCTTCCCGTCCAATCCGTCGGAGTGATGGGGGATGAGCGGACCTACGAGAACACCATCGCACTCCGTGCAGTGACGAGTGTGGACGGCATGACCGCCGATTGGGCGCATCTGCCGTATGAATTCCTCGCGGACGTTTCGAACAGGATCATCAATGAGGTACGCGGTATCAACCGTGTGGTATACGACATCAGTTCAAAACCGCCGGCAACCATCGAATGGGAGTAATGAAAATCGTATGATCGAACTCAGTCATCTCAAAAAAAATTTCGGATCGTTCGTTGCTGTGGATGATGTCTCTCTCTCTATTCCGTCCGGGGAATTCTTCGGATTTCTCGGTCCGAACGGTGCAGGAAAAACGACCACCATCAAGATGATGACAGGCCTCTTCACGCCGACATCAGGACAGATCGTGATCAACGGATTCGACGTGGTCAAGCAGCCGCTGGAGGCGAAATCCACGTTCGGTTATATTCCGGACCATCCTTATCTCTATGATAAACTCACGGGACGCGAGTTCATCTATTACATGGGCGGAATGTACCGGATGGGGAAGAATGAGTTGAAAGAGAATGTTGAGCGGGTGATCGATCTGTTGGAACTCGCGAGCTGGATCGATAAGAAGACGGAGGATTATTCACAGGGAATGCGTCAGCGCGTCACATTCGCTGCAGCATTCGTCCACAAACCGAAGACGATCATCATCGATGAGCCGATGGTCGGACTCGATCCCCGCAGCGCGCGCATCGTGAAGGATTCGCTGAAACAGCAGGCGAAGGATGGAGCATCGATCTTCATGTCCACGCACATTCTTGAGATGGCGGAAGAATTATGCGACAGGATCGGCATCATCAACAAGAGCAGGATCATCTTTCT
>CALROS020000228.1:0-4142 GCA_943369855.1 Chitinophaga pinensis
GTACTACCTCGAGCGGTGTGTTCTTTGATTGTTCAACTTTTTTGATCGATTCTTCGGGCGTCAGTTTTCCGACGACCTGATTATCCAGCACCGCAACGGGAGCGAGTCCGCAGGACCCGACGCACCGGGCGGTGATGAACGATACTTTATTATCCTTCGTTGTCTGTCCGAACTTGCATTGGTGGTGTTCTTCCAATGCGGTCTGGATATGTTCTGCGCCTTTCACATAGCACGCCGTACCCATGCAGAGGACGAAGGTATGTTCGCCGTTCGGTTTCAGATTGAAGAAATGATAGAATGTCGCGACACCGTACACTCTGCTGAGCGGGAGTTTCAATGCCTGCGCAACATAGATGAGCAGATCATTCTCAAGATATCCGAAGATGCCCTGAGCAACATGCAGAACTTCAATGAGCGCGTCGCCGCGTCCCTGATGTTTTGTGATGGCTCTGTCCAATAATTTGAAACGGTTGTCGCCGCTGGGGTGCTGCTGTTTTTCGCCTTGTGCCATAATCATACCGCAGTGAATGTGGAGGGAACGCTGTTGTGGTGCGGAGAATGGTCTTCACACCATTGCGAAATATTCTGCAAATAGTGTGCTAATGTTTATCTGAGGATAGGGAATGAATTCGACAACACCAAGTTGTCTTGTTTCCGAAAGTGAGAAAGAGTGTTGAAGATATTTTCAAAAACAAAAAATAAACAGATGATGAAATAATCAACGTTTATATATACAACAAAAGAGAACTCTTATCATCATTGGCATCCATGTATTCCCGGATTGATATTGATGCATGTCAGCGCGGATTGGTGAAGAGGATGCTATAAAAAAAATACCCCGTGGCAGTCCGATTGAGTTCATCGGATCAGGGGACGGGGTATTCAAGTGATGTCTGCGTCTGTCTCAATTCGGATTCCGTTGGAGCGGAGATCAGCAGGCGCTATTTAAGCAGGATCATTTTTTTAGTTTGCAGATAACTGCCGGATTCAAGTCGGTAGAAATACACTCCACTGGACAACCGTGAACCATCAACCGTTGCGGTGTATGTCCCCGCCTGCTTCATTTCATTCACGAGAGTTGCAACTTCCCTTCCGATGACATCATAGACTTTCAACACAACATTCCCCGGGACGGGAATGCTGTATGTGATGGTGGTGGTTGGATTGAATGGGTTGGGATAATTTTGGCCCAAAGAGAAGATAACGGGAATCTCAGGACCGCAAACGATCATTGTCAGCACCGACACCGGATCGTATGTCTGTGTAAAATATCTGCTGCTCTCGAGCCGTCCGGCGGGCGTCATACCGATACCGGAGTTATCTTCGGACTTTCCAACGGATGAGATATAATAGAAATATTGATTGCCGGTCTTTCCTGTTGAATCGATCCACATCCGAGCTGATTTGTCGGCCGAGAAGACCTTTTCCGAAGGAGAAAAATATTTTCCCGTCGAACGATAGATATCGAAACCGGTCAGTTGTGGATCATCGTCCTGAAATAGACTCCACTTCAGTTCCACTCCATTAAGTACCGGCTTTACGGAAAATGTCTTCGGAGGACGGGGAGGCTGCGGGATATTATAGCCCGAGTGGTAGTTTGCCAGAGCTCGCCGGAACGCCGTAAAAAGAGAATCCCTTCCCGTATAGACGATCGCATTCTTCTCTGCAGCGGTAATGATCCCTGCTTTGTATTTCTTTCCGGTCTCTAATGCTGCTATTTCGTTTATACCTGCAGCAGCTTCGGCAAGAACGATCCGCACACTATCGCCCGGACCAAGTGTATACGGTCCGAATCCGATGACTGCAGACATTCCTCCCGAAGTATTCAGCGACGGATCTCCGCTCGGACTGATGAGATCTGCATGGCGCTGAAGGGCCCTTCCTTTCGAAATCACAGCATAGATGGAACTCATCGTTACGGAATCATTGGAGGGATTCGGATGAAACGGAACGCCGTCCGATTCTTCGTACGACATGGTCGACGGCTGCGCCGTATCATCGGTTGTATCCGTTGATGATTTATCCGCGTGAAGAACTGCTGTCCCCACGAACTGCGGAGCACCGAGTCTGCCGACCGTGTCGGATTTATCAAAATATGGAAGGAATACCGGGGCACCGATATTATCGTATTGAACAAAACCCGGATATTTCCCGTGCCAGCCATATATCGCCCGAATATCGTTATCCTTGTTCCCCGGAAAGAACGTATTCGCGGGGACACGTCCATCTCCGCGCATATCGATCATCGTATTGATGCCCCATCCTGTCGGATTGCCTATGACATACCTTGTCTCCGCATTGATCCCCCACCGATAAATATAATAGAGATATGCTCCATTGACGCTGTACGGATTCGAGTTTTTGAGGGTGTATTCGGCGATAAGATAATTGTCATGGAACTGCTGGCTGAATTGACGAATGGTCCTCTTAACGATGAGTCCGGCAGAAGTAACAACCTCGTTCCGGATCATTCTGTCGGACCTCAGTGTGGAATCGATCTCATCGATCGTACTTGTACGCTGCATGGACGGGTTATTCTGTACCGTCACAGCAGGTCTCGGCAATGCACTAACGAGGGAGAATTTATACGGGATAAAATCCGCAGCCGAAATTCCTCGTGGCCCCATCTGCAGAACTTTTTTCCGGGACCCGGTAACCGAAGAAGGATCATTGAAGCCGATCCACAATCCTTTGGATACCTGCATATCCTGTTTGGGGCGGATCCCGGGAAACAGCCAGCCATCCTGCTGCTCAGCGACCCGGTATTCTTCCGGTTCGCTTCCGACGCTCGCAAACCAGTTCTGCAGCGATCCTGCATCGAGCCATTTCGTTCCATCACTCACCTGACCTGTCACAGTACCGTAGAGCATACCGGCAACGGGTGCGGCAAGAAGGGCATTGCCGGTCCACACCATGGAAGTCAGGACGGTGCTGTTCTGATTCTGCCACGTGGCTCCATCATCCTTTGATTGAAATGTGCCATTCGATGATGATGCGTAGAGCAGTGACGGGATCACCGTCGACGAGAAGGAATAAAGACTACCGGTGATCGTGCCGATCTTATCCCACGTAAGTCCGAAATCCGAAGAGCGGTAGAGTCCATTGACCGAACCGGCGAACAGATATCCGGGATTGGCTGAGAACAATGTATTCACACTCCCGACAGAACCGACCGGTGTCCATGTGTTGCTGTTGTTCGGTTTTCGAAACAGTCCATTGGCGGTGCCCGCGATGAGCGCGCTGTTATTGGTATTGACCAGGGTTATAATATTCTGCGATTCGATACCGCTGTTCCGAGCCTGCCACGTAACGCCGGAATCGGTCGAAGCATAGACGCCGTTATCCTGAACTCCGACATAGAGTGTGCTGCCGAGTTTTGCTATTCCGGTCGTTCCTTTTCCCGGAACAATATTCACAGTTTGCCAGGCGGATCCGTTATCGCTGCTGCGGAAGAATGCGGTACTGTCGCATACAAAGAAATTTGCTCCTGACCGGTACATCGTACGGACGTTTTTCGGGAGAGGAGTAACGATATCCCAAGTGCTGCCATTATCGATGGAAGAGAATATTCCTTTCCCTTTCAACGCTGCATAATCAATTCCAAGATTTGAATAGACGGTCGTGACTTTCGAAGCACCGAATCCCGACTGCAGAATTTCCCAGGTTGAGGATTGCTTGTTCCATTGATAGACACCTTTGATGGAGGATGAGGCAAAGAGCACTCCGTCAGGCCCCACAGCAATATCATTGATCGTTTCGCCGTATGTACCGGCATTGATCAGTACCACCGACCCGCTCTTCATCCGATAGACCGATTGAGCGAGCAGGAACAACGATGAATCGGTATACACGATCTTCTTAGGGATATGGTTATTGATACCAAGGTCATTCCAGGTCGTTCCGTGGTCCGTAGAACTGAAGATCGAAGTATCTGCAGCAGCGTAGATCGTGCCATCCGGACCGGCGGCCAAGGCGAGACAATTCTTTCCGGTAAAAAAGTTTACCGGATTCCATTGAGAAGCATTGTCGATCGATCGATATAATCCGGTGGGAACGGCAACGAACAACGTGCCGTCGTTCAACCGAAGAAGGTCATTGGATGCGCCGGACGCCGGTATTCCGGTCCGTGCCAGTGACCAATT
>CALROS020000229.1:0-4127 GCA_943369855.1 Chitinophaga pinensis
AACTGAAGGCGAATCCGCTGACGCAGAGTATTCCCGTGCTCATCCATTCCATGGTGGATAATATCCCGCTCGCTTTCTCGCTCGGTGCGATCGATTATCTGCCGAAGCCCGCTGACGTGTCGCTCGTGCTGAAGACGGTCCGGAAAGCGACAACAGCCGACAATAAGAATGTGCTGGTGGTGGATGACAATGATGATTTCCGTTCGCTGCTGGTGAAGGTTCTGCAGGACGAAGGATACAAGGTCCAGTCCGCGAACAACGGCAAGGTCGGACTCTCCAAACTCGATTCCGTGAAACCGTCCCTGATCCTGCTCGACCTGAGCATGCCGGTGATGGACGGGTTCGAGATGCTCAAGAAACTGAAACAGTCGGAACAGTGGCACTCCATACCCGTCATCATTCTGACGGGGATCGATCTGACTGAAGCACAGATCGCCGAGATCAATAATATGAACGGCGAATTAATGAAGAAAAAAGATTACTCTTCCGATACGATCGCTTCCGCTATCAAAAAAGCGATCCAACATGTGAAGTAATAGAAGGCATTATTATGTTTGATCAAGACGATTCCGTTCCGACCATCCCTCGAGTCCTTTTTGTGGACGATACCGAGGACAATCTCGACCTGCTGGAGTTCGCGCTGAAGAAGAAGCCGATCACCATGTTCCGGGCAGCCAGCGGAAAGGAATGCCTTGTCGTTGCCGAAGAACAGCAGCCGGACATGATCGTCCTCGATATTCAGATGCCGGAGATGGACGGATTCGAAACACTCCGCCGTCTTCGTGCGAATCCTGTCACATCGAAGATCCCCGTCATTTTCCTGACCGCCATCAAACGCGACCCGCAAAGTATCGCCGAGGGGATCCTGCTCGGCGCGGAAGAATATCTGACCAAGCCGATCGACCTTGAGGAACTCTTCGCCCGTGTCCGTTCCATCTACCGGGTGATGGCCATTCAGCGCGAACTGGAATCGGTGAAATCGCAGTTCATGGCGATGTTGGTGCATGATCTGAGAACTCCGCTGACCATCGTCATCAGCAGTATTGATTACATCCTCCGTCACTATAATAACGGCAAACCGCTGGATTCTGACAGTGTGAAACTGATGGAGACGGTGCTCGCGTCCACTCGCGGAATGTCGAATCTGGTGAACGACCTGCTCGATCTTTCGAAATATCAGGCGGGTCAGATGATGTTGAACAAACAGACCATTACCATTCACGAGATGATCGAAGAGTCGCTGCAGCCGTTCCTGCTGCAGTTCAACAAAAAGAACATCGCGCTGCATACGGATATCAATTCCGACCTGCCGCGCGTTGAAGCGGATTCCGGCAAGATCGTGCAGCTGATGACGAATCTGCTCTCGAATGCGATGAAGTTCACTCCGGACAACGGATCGGTCTCCATTAAAGTGGAAAAGGAACATAATTCGGAGCTGAAATCGGATTTCATCAAGGTCTCCGTCAGCGATTCCGGCGTCGGCATCAAGGCGGAAGAGATCGCCCTGCTGTTCGAACAATACCGCCAGGTCTCATCGTCCTCAAAGACGAAAGAGAAAGGGACGGGATTGGGCCTTGCGATCTGCAAACTCATTGTGCAGGCGCACGGCGGTACGATCACGGTCACCAGCGAAGTGAATAAGGGGACAACATTCGTCTTCACGCTTCCCGCACAGATCGAACAATAGTCCATCGCTGCTCTCAGCGTTGACAGAAGCCCTGCAAACGACCATGTTCTGCAGGGCTTTATCGTTCATTGGGGAATCTTTTTCACAACATTCCCTTGCTTCATTTTTTTTCATCGGTTATATTGTGACATTGAAATTATCAGTGTATTAACTGCGCGGTTTGCCAATGCTCAATTATGTCTGGATATCACTTCTGCTCATCGGGATCTTCACGGCGGTCGGAAGGGATATCAACGATGAAGTGCAGAATACATACCGGAACGGAGTTCCGATCACTGCACACTTCGAATCCGCAAAGCAGATCGCATCCGTCAATCCTTCCTACGAAGGGGAGATCGTCATCCCCGCGGCACCCTTCAATCAATTCTATAATATCTCCACCGCAGCACAAGAGATCCGCCAACCAGCCACACTGACCATACTTTCTTCCGGGAAACAAAAACTGGAATTGAAGATCTCCGATGCAACGCCGCTGTTTTGGAAAGAAATGGCAAAAGCTGCCGGAGGGAAGGAAAAACTTGAAGCGGATGTTCGCTCCTATAATACAGCATCGGGCGAACTCAGCTTTACGATGGAGAAAGTTTCCTACGTGAAGATCAAAGCGGTGACGAAAGCTGCGCTGGATTTTGCCGATACTGCCGTCACCATCTCGCTTGGGCTGATCGGCGTGATGGCGCTGTGGCTCGGAATAATGAAAGTTGGGGAAGCGGCAGGACTTCTGGAACTGCTGACGCGGTTGATGACCCCGGTGACGCGGCGTCTGTTCCCGGATGTTCCTCCGAATCATCCCGCAGTCGGCGCGATGATCATGAATATCGCCGCGAATATGTTCGGTCTCAACAATGCGGCAACGCCGATGGGATTGAAGGCAATGGAAGAGTTGAATAAACTCAATCCGAAAGCAGGTACTGCGACGAATGCCATGTGTACGTTCCTCGTGGTGAATACCGCCGGACTCACACTCATTCCCGCGACAGCGATCGCGATCCGTGCAGGACTCGGTTCTGCGGATCCCGGAATGATCATCGGAACATCCATCTTCGGGGCAGGATGCGCGACGGTCTCCGGACTCATCGCCGTGAAAGTGCTTCAGCGCCTTCCCAAATACAAACGGGAAATGGAAGTGACCGAGCCGGCCGCAGCGGAGGCAAAGAATGATTGAGATCTTCAAATCGTTCGTCACATTCGTTTCGGCGATCTCCATTCCGCTCTTCATCCTCGTCTTTCTCGGCTGGGGATTGATCAAAAAAGTGAAGGTCTACGAAGTATTCGTTGAAGGAGCAAAGGACGGATTCAACACTGCCGTTAAGATCATTCCGTACCTTGTCGCCATGCTGTTCGCTATCGGTATCTTCCGCGCCAGCGGTGCGATGGATGTCGTTGTCGCGGTCCTTTCACCGTTCACCAATCTGATCGGAATGCCGGCGGAAGTATTACCGCTCGGTCTCCTGCGTCCTTTATCGGGAAGCGGTTCGATGGGACTCATGACGGAATTGATGAAAACAAACGGACCGGATTCAT
Organism: Chitinophaga pinensis; assembly: GCA_943369855.1. Taxonomy (GTDB): domain Bacteria; phylum Bacteroidota; class Ignavibacteria; order UBA10030; family UBA8401; genus UBA8401. The sequence continues at coordinate 3,209 of CALROS020000229.1, forward strand.
TCATCGGCGTTCTTGCCTCAACGATGTTCGGAAGTTCTGAAACAACGTTCTATATTCTGGCGGTCTACTTCGGTTCTGTCGGTATCAAAAATACCCGGCATGCCCTGCCGGCAGGACTTATTGCGGATCTCTTTGGTATGCTTGGTGCGGTCTTTATAACACGCGTATTATTCAGTCTCTAAATCACAAAGGAAAAAAATGAAAAGATCATTAGTGGTTGTTCTATTCCTGTGCTTCACATTCATCTCCTATGGACAAACGAAAGCAGCTGCGGCGGCGGCAAAAGGAGGGACCGGCGGTGCGGTGAAAGGCGGCGTCGGTATGACATGGATTGGGGATGAAGCGTACTATCTTGTTTCGCTTGCACCTGAGATCGCATTCGGGAAGTTCGGCGTCGGACTCGATCTGAACTTCTACGTGAGCAGCAAGGATCAGTCCATCCGCTGGCAGGAAATGCAGCACGCGCGATTCATCCGGTACCTGCGCTATGGCAACAAGCATGACGAATTCTATATCCGTGTTGGTATGCTGGATTATGCAAAGCTCGGACACGGATTCATCCTCTATAATTATAAGAACAGTCCGAGCGTCGACAACCGCCGTATCGGGACCGAACTCGATGTGGATTTCGGCAAATGGGGACTGGAGACCGTGTATGGTGATGTGACTGCAGCCGGTGTTCTCGGTGCCCGCGGGTATGTCCGTCCTCTTCAGTTCACCCCGGCAGGTTCCATTCCCATCATCGGTAATCTCGAGATCGGAGCCGTGTTCGCAAGCGATCTTCGCAAAGATTCCCGCGATACAAAGATCGATACCGTCGGCGGCATCACAAAGAAGGTCAATGCCGGATCCATCACTGCCGTTGGATTGGATCTCGGACTTCCGCTGATGCGTTCATCCGTGTTCAATGCAACCTATT
>CALROS020000230.1:0-4127 GCA_943369855.1 Chitinophaga pinensis
CAATCATGTCGTTCATGACACCTCCCAGGTTTATCAAACCTGGGAGGTGTCATACCATGCTCACCCGAAAACCTTTTGCTTATCAGGCGAAGTAACCTTATATTTAGCCGTCAATTTTCAACATTCACTTCAACAAAACTGTTATTCCCGATGACTTTTGAACAAGGTGTGTTTTATTTCCTCGCAGGCATCACGGTCTTTTCTGCAGTGATGATGCTTCTCCAGCGAAACCCTGTCAACAGCGCTCTCTTCCTTATCCTCAATTTCTTCTGCCTCGGCGGTCTCTATCTTACTCTGAATGCACAGTTCATCGCAATGGTGCACATCCTTGTCTATGCCGGCGCCATCATGGTCCTGTTCCTGTTCGTGATCATGTTGTTGAATCTGGGGGATGATAAGCGTTTGGTTGAACATCTGGGACTCCGGATGTATTTCGGTATCGCATTTTCCGTCGCTCTGTTGGTCGAATTGCTCTATATATTCGGATTCAACAGTCCATCGGCGACTCAATTATCCCCCGCATCTGTCGAAATGGGAACGGTGGAATATATCGGAAAAGTGCTCTTTACGAAATTCCTGTTTCCGTTCGAGATAACATCGTTCCTGCTTCTCGCTGCCATTATCGGCGCGGTGCTGCTGGCGAAGAAAAAACTAGTCCAATAATAAAACCATCTCGCTATGACGCCAAGGCGCAAAGAACTGTTGTAAAAACCCTTTGCGTCTCTGCGGCTTTGCGAGAGACATAAACAATATGATACCATTAAGTCATTACCTGTTGCTTTCGGCGTTCCTCTTCTCGTGCGGAGTGCTCGGTGTTGTCGTCCGCCGGAATGCGATCGTTGTGTTCATGTGCATTGAACTGATGCTGAATGCCGTCAATCTTACTCTTGTCGCATTTGCGCAGTATATCGGCGATGCGACCGGACAAATGCTCGTCTTCTTTGTAATGGTCGTGGCCGCGGCGGAAGCAGCCGTAGGACTTGCGATCATCATCTCACTGTTCCGTAATAAGCAGACGGTGAATATCGACGAGATCAACATCCTGAAATGGTAATTGTTCAATCTTGTAATCTTGTAATTTGATTTTATTTTTTTGACACCCACGTAACCTTACAAATATGTATTCACTTGCCCCTTTTATCGTCCTCCTGCCGCTGAGCGGATTCCTGGTCAATGGACTCTTAGGACGAAAGATCAAAAATGAGTCGATCGTCGGCGGAATCGGAACACTTGCCGTAGCATCATCATTCGTTATTGCACTGCTCATTTTCTTCGAAATGCTCGGTATGCCCGCCGAAGAACGGAAACACATTGTGACCGTTTTTCAATGGATCAATGCCGGATCGTTCTCGGTGAATGTTGCATATCAGGTGGATCAACTCTCTATCTTAATGACGCTCATTATCACGGGCGTAGGAAGTCTCATCCATCTTTATTCCATCGGTTACATGCATGGCGACAAGGGGTTCTGGAGATTCTTCACGTATCTCAATCTTTTCATCTTTGCGATGCTCAATCTCGTCCTGGCGGATAACTATCTGCTGATGTTCCTCGGATGGGAAGGGGTGGGGCTCTGCTCTTATCTGCTCATCGGATTCTGGTATGACAGGAATTTCGAAAAGGGAACGACCGGAGATGCCGCAAAGAAAGCATTCATCGTCAACAGGATCGGTGATTTCGGATTCCTGCTTGCGATGTTCCTCATCTTCAACACATTCGGTTCACTCACCTACGAAACTGTTTTTGCTCAGGCTTCCGGATTCTCAGTTGGTGACAATCTGATGTTTTGGATCACCATTCTGATGTTCCTTGGAGCGACCGGTAAATCGGCACAGATCCCGCTCTATGTCTGGCTTCCGGATGCAATGGCGGGTCCAACACCGGTCTCTGCACTTATCCATGCTGCAACGATGGTCACTGCCGGTATCTACATGGTTGCACGCAGTTCGATCCTCTTCGCACTTGCTCCGTCAACAATGGAGATCGTAGCGGTCATCGGTCTGTTCACGGCATTCTTTGCAGGGACGATCGGACTTGTCCAAAACGACATCAAAAAAGTTCTCGCATATTCGACGGTCAGTCAGTTGGGATATATGTTCCTCGCAGTCGGCGTCGGTGCGTTCTCTGCCGGTCTGTTCCATGTAATGACCCACGCATTCTTCAAAGCATTGTTGTTCCTCGGTTCGGGTGCTGTCATTCACGCGATGCACGATGAACAGGACATCCAGAAGATGGGCGGTCTGCAGAAATATATGCCGTGGACCTTCCGCACATTCGCCATCGGTTCATTTGCTATCGCTGGATTCCCGCTGCTCTCCGGTTTCTTCTCGAAAGATGAGATCCTCTGGAAAGCATTTGCGGACGGCGCTCCGTGGATGTGGGCGATCGCAGCATTGGCTGCCGGTGTGACGGCGTTCTATATGTTCCGTCTTGTATCACTGACTTTCCTCGGGAAAGAACGGTTCGATCATCATCATGTCCATCCGCACGAAGCTCCCAAGACGATGCTCATTCCGCTGATCGTGCTCGCATTCTTCTCGGTCGTCGGCGGTTATATCGGTATCCCGCATGTTCTTGGCGGACATAACTATTTTGAAGAGTTCCTCGAGCCGGTCTTTGCTGAAGCAAATTCGAAGATGATGCTCCCGATGCACGATTCACCGATGCTGGAAGTTGGATTGATGTTAATATCTGTAGCAATCGGTGTGCTCGGTATCGTTGCAGGATTTAAGATCTATACGAAGCATCAGGATGTGGCGGAAAATACGGCACGGAGATTCTCCGGTCTGCACAAACTGCTCTGGAATAAATATTTCGTCGATGAATCCTATGATGCTGTGATCGTGAATCCGATCAAACAGACATCGGAGAAATTCCTCTGGAAGATCTTCGATGTGAAGGTCATTGATAATACGCTGAACTATTCCGCTAAATTCGTCGAAGCGACGTCGAATATCTTCCGCCGGATACAGACAGGCGTTGTGCAAAGCTATGCAGTATTTTTCGTCGCCGGTATCCTGCTCATCATCGGATTTTTGATCGTCCGCTGATCATTCGTATCGTGGCTGAAATTTCAATTGTGAAATTTTGTAATCTTGTAATGTTGACTTGAACTAAAGAACTGTATGAATAATATCTTAACCTATACACTCTTCTCACCGCTCGTCGGGATCCTGGTGCTGCTCTTCACGCCGAAGGCGAACAAGACGCTGATGAAATCGATCGGCATCGCTGCTTCACTGGTGACCTTCGCTTTATCCATGGTGGTCTACTTCGGATTTGATGCGGCAAATACACAGCTGCAGTTCGTGGAAACTCATCCGTGGATCGCCAATCTCGACATTTCCTATTCCGTTGGAGTGGACGGGCTCTCGATCCTGCTGATTGTGCTGACCACGTTCCTTACACCGATCGCACTCATCGCATCATGGGAATCCATCACAGACCGTCTGAAAGAGTATATATCGTTCATGCTCATGTTGGAAGTCGGTATGCTCGGTGTCTTCCTTGCATCCGATCTGTTCCTCTTCTATGTGTTCTGGGAAGCGATGCTCATCCCGATGTATTTCATCATCGGTATCTGGGGCGGTAAGGACCGGATCTACGCAGCCGTAAAGTTCTTCATCTATACAATGGCAGGTTCACTGCTGATGCTCATCGCGATCCTCTGGCTCGGGTATTATGCATCGACGCTTGAAGGGGGATATTTTACGACGAATCTGCAGAAACTCTATGCGATCGCGCCGGGAATTCCGATGGGGATCCAGATCTGGATGTTCCTCGCCTTCACCCTTTCTTTCGCGATCAAAGTTCCGCTGTTCCCGCTCCACACATGGCTGCCCGATGCGCACGTTCAGGCACCGACAGCGGGTTCCGTTATCCTTGCCGGTGTGCTGCTGAAGATGGGCACGTACGGACTCATCCGTTTCTGTCTGCCGCTCTTTCCGCAGGCATCGTTCCAGTTCACGCCGCTCATCGCAACACTCGCAGTGATCGGTATCGTCTATGGTGCGTTGGTGGCGATGGTGCAGACGGATATCAAAAAACTTGTTGCCTATTCATCAGTGAGTCATTTAGGATTCGTTGTGCTCGGCATCTTCTCCATGACGGAAGAGGGAATTCAGGGA
>CALROS020000231.1:0-4123 GCA_943369855.1 Chitinophaga pinensis
TCCGTTCCGACGCGATAACGAGGATCTTGTGGAGCGGCTTTGCCTGGTTCGCAGAGTCGCTCCAAATATCCACCAGTTCGGATGATGTACATCCGGTAAGAAGGAACAGAAAAGAGAAAAGAATGGATGATAACAGATTGCGGCGGTAATGATTCATGATATTCTTCCCCTAATTGGTGATGATCACTTTCAGTGCTTTGCTTTTTCCGGCATCGCGGAATGTATCGTACGCTTTGACAATGTCGGCCAGGGCGAAATGATGCGTTACCAATGAAGCCGGCGATAATTTTCCGGAAAGGACGGTCTTCAGGAGCATCGGCGTAGTATTCGTGTCGACCAAACGCGTGGTGATGGTGATGTTGCTGGACCAAAGTTTTTCCAAATGCAGTTCCACACTCTTTCCGTGAACACCGATGTTCGCAAGATGTCCGCCGGGAGCGAGGATGGATTGGCTGATGTCGAATGTAGCGGCGGAACCGACCGCTTCGATCGCCGTATCGACACCGAGTCCGCCGGTAATTTTCATGATCTCTTCAACTGCGTTCGTGCTGACAGTGTGCGTTGCGCCGAAGATCCGTGCGGCTTCGAGGCGGTGAAGGTCAGTATCGACCATAATGATGACTGAGGGTGAGAAGAATTGAGCGGTCAGCAGAGCGGCGAGTCCGATCGGACCAGCGCCGATGATGGCGACCGTACTTCCGGGAGAGATCTTTCCGTTCAGCACACCGCATTCGAATCCGGTGGGAAGGATATCGCTGAGCATCACCATCGAATCTTCGTCCCCCTCTTTCGGGATATGATAGAGACTCGTATCCGCGTGAGGAATGCGGACGAATTCCGCCTGGGTGCCGTCGATGCTGTTGCCGAGGATCCATCCGCCGTGCTCACAGTGGGAGTACATCCCTTTTCTGCAGTAGACACATTTTCCGCATGAGGTGATGCAGGAGATGAGCACGGTATCGCCGATGTGAAAATTGCTCACATTCGTCCCGACATTCTCGATCACTCCGATCCCTTCATGACCGAGCGTTCGTCCGTCCGACACCGTGGGAACATCCCCTTTCAGGATATGCAGATCGGTCCCGCAAATGGTCGTTCTGGTAATGCGGACGACCGCATCGGTCGGGACCTTGAGTGTCGGTTTCAGTTTTTCTTCGAGCGCGATCTTGCCGGCGCCGTGGTAGACTAATGCTTTCATGGAATTTCCCTTCGGATTATTTGACCACCACTTCGAACAGCACACGCATATTTGCCTGCGCTTCCTTTGAATTCAGATCACCGGGAGTCACTTCGAACAATGCCGGTCTGGTCCTGCCGTAACCGATCACGGTGATGCGCTCCTGCGCAATCCCCTGTTCGATCAGATAATTGCGGACGGCGTTCGCACGCGCTTCGCTCAGCCGCTGATTCACTTCTTCCGTGCCGGTAGCGGAGGTGTAGCCGGCCATGCGCACATTCATCTCGGGATGCTCCTTCAATTCACGCACATCATTCTTCAGTTCGGTCATCGCTGTTTCACTCAGGGAGGAATCGGCGAATTCGAAATGTGTATCGCCGAACACGACCACTTTCTCTTCCGTTTTTGGATCGAGCACGATCACCATCATCCCTTTCAGTCTGGAGAGTGTCTGCTCGGAAAGGTCCGTCGGCAGCGCCCGTTTCGACATCGACATCAGAAGGATGGCGATGATCACACATAGCAATCCGGTGACCGCATAGAGGATATTCCTGATCTTCCGGCTTTGCCGCGCGTTGAACTTCTCCCCCTGCCGGCGTTCCGCCTCGAACCAGAGGATCAGATCGTTCACGCTGCTCTCCGATCGTTCTTTCTGATGTTCCTGCATGCTGCTCATCATCTCGGTCATTTCATCATTCATGTCATTTCTGCTCATGCCGGCAGCAGACGGTATCGGTCCGGCGTTCCAGCCGTTCCGCTCTGCATTCGCTTCGCATGCGGACCGTGCGGTGTATCCTTCCGTTGCCGCTCCGACGATCTTTCCGTTCGGCGCCGTTCGTCTCCACCGCCATTGATTTGCTGCATCCTGATAGAATTCCCATACATCGTTCATAACAGTTCCCTTTCGATTCCACTGACGAACATCACACTGATGTCCGTCATTCATTCATGATATTGACATTCTGATCATTCACGCGGCCGCATGTTTGGTACCGCCCGAAAGCCAGTGGACCGCGGCTTCGAATTCCGTGAATACCTTTACATTGAATCCCTGATTGTTCGCCGCTGTTTCAAAGAACATCGCCTGCGAAAGATCGGTGTCATCACGGACCAGTACCGCGGATTTTCTGCGGAATGTAGTGCCGTATTTTTCCAATTCGGATGCGAGATGATAGATGCTGGTGATGGTAAGACGGGATCGGATCTCGCGCAGATCGATCATTACCGTGAACGCATCGAGATGCGCGGCGGCGGCGGCGATCTGCATGAATCCCAGCTGACTTGCGTGAAGGTCCAGATCTCCTGTCGGGGAACTTTTAATGAAATCGCCCGCTTTAATGATCTGGATCTTATGGCTGATGCCCCCTTGATCCGCGAGCACAAAATCAACAAGGCGGAGGAAGAATTCGGAATTGAACGGTCTCGTGACAAAGTCCCACTCTTCGGTGGTTCCGGCTTTGATCGCTTTTTCCATTGCCGATGCACACGTCATAACGATCACCTTGCTTTCGGTATGATGGAGTTTCAGATACTCCAGCATGCGGAATCCTGTTCTGTTCGGCAGAGCGATATCGAGGAGGATCAGATCGAATACCCCGTCGTTCAGGAGCAACACCGCTTTGTCCGTATCGCTCTCTTCCGTTACAGTATACCCTTTCGGACGCAGCAGTTCGCGGATGATACTGCCTCGCGCTGAGTCGTCATCGAGTAATAATATGTGTACAGCCACGGGTACTCCTGTTCTGCATGCTGCTTCAGTGTATCGTTAATGCATCGATGGAAAATTGGGGGGACAGAATGGAGCATTGCTGACCGATACGAACAAAGAACATTCAGATGATGCGCACCGGTTTGTCCGGCACCGGGGTCTCGGGAACTTTCAGATTCATATCCCGCAGTCCATGATCGGTCACGGTGGAACCGCGCAACGGATGATCAGCGGCGGTGATATTGTACAGCGCAAAGACATCCCCCGTATTCGTTTCCTGCCATCCGATAAAACGGGCATCGCTGGTATCGTTGGTATTCGCCGGAATCTTCACAGTATCGTGTGCAGTGTCGCTCTCCGGCTGCTGGTGTTCATCTGACATGATCTATCCTTTTTTTCCTGAACGGTTTCTTCAATCGAAACAACTTCATTCCGGCAGAATTATTCGGCATCATACCGGTGCATCTCGGTCGGCAGTTGCTCCGGATTCATTGCACCGTTCAGTTTCTTGAACTCTTTGATCTTTCGTTTGAATTTTTCCACCTGTTCTTTGGCGGTCTCTTTCACCGAACCAAACCGCTCCTCCAGCCACTCCACTAGATCCACGAATGTGTCGAGGATCGCTCCCAGTTCATCGCCGAAAGATTTTCCCTGAGTGCCCTGCAGTATCCCGCTGCGCCATCGCAGCATCTCGAACTTTCGAGTCCAATTCATTGTCTCATCTCCATCATTGCGTTATGAACAGCTCTTGTATCACGTTGACATGAAAAGTATACGATTGATTCATCGGGATTGTAATCAGCCGAAAGGATGAAAAAGGAATTAATCCTTTTTGCAGATGAACTTCTCTCCCTTTCAGGAGCGCTTCCCTGCACGGAACGTTCCACCGGGCGAACGGGACCGGTATTGTTTACTGCCGGCGTCGCTGCACAGGGGATACACGGGATGTCTGACATTTCTGTCCGATATCGCCTTTTGTTCACAGCATGGTTTTACGCAGAATGAGATACGCAGGATGAAACGGTGTTGAAATCGATTCCGAATTATTACGGCCGCAAAAACAAAAGACCCGATCTTCATCGGGTCTCAGTGGTTCAATTCTATATCGGGTTCACATTTCTATTTGCTCTCTTTTGCCACAACGATCTCAACCCTGCGGTTGTTCGCTCTGCCTTCCGGACTTGCATTGTCGGCAACCGGTCTGTCTTTTCCGATCCCCTGCGCGACGATCATAGAAC
>CALROS020000232.1:0-4116 GCA_943369855.1 Chitinophaga pinensis
TCAACGAGATGATCATCGGTCTGCGCGAACGGTTCCATCTTGAAAAATTCGTTTCGAAACAGACCGTCGACTATGTGCAGCGCGCGTCTGAATTGGGTGTAAAACTCGGCGGTGAGCGGAAGGTCGCGACCGTCTTCTTCTCGGATGTGCGCGGATTCACGGCATTCTCCGAGAAGGTGGCGCCGGAACGTGTCGTGGCCATGCTCAATCTCATTCTCAGCCGTCAGGCGGAGATCGTGAAGAAATTCGACGGCGATATCGACAAATATGTCGGCGATGAACTGGTGGCGGTCTTTCAGGGTGAGGAAATGGTGAAGAATGCCGTGCAGTGTTCCATCGAGATCCAGCAGATGATGCGTTCCATACCCGAAACGACCGGCGATGATATTGCGATCGGTATCGGCATCAACACCGGAGAGATGGTCATGGGTGCGATGGGGAGCGAGGACAGAATGGACTTTACCGTGATCGGCGATGCGGTGAATCTCGGTGCCCGTCTCTGCAGCGCCGCAGCGCGGGGACAGATCATCATCTCGGAATATTCCGCGAAGTACATTAAGGATGACACCTCCATTTCACTGAACAAACTTTCGCCGATCAAAGTTAAAGGAAAAGAATCACAGATCGAGATCTACGAAGCATCCGCGAAGGAACAATAAGCGGTATGCAGCATTCTTTTTCCGTCCGCTCAACGCTCAATCTTCTGTTCTTCTTTTTTATTGTTCCATTCGTTCATTCACAGCCCCCGAAGTATGAGGTCCGTGCCGTATGGATCTCCGCCGCCAGCGGCGACTGGCCCCGTTCGAATGATGCCGCCGAACAGCAGCGTTCACTCATCGACATCTTCGATCTTCTGAAACGGAATAATTTCAACACGGTCTTCTTTCAGGTCCGTCCCCGCGGTAACGTGCTCTACCGTTCCTCCGTTGAGCCGTGGGCGCCGCAGCTTGCCGGTGTGATGGGAAAGGATCCCGGATACGATCCGCTGGAGTTCGCTGTTGAACAGGCGCACAAGCGGGGACTGGAGATCCACGCATGGTTCAATGTTGCCAAGGTCTGGGGAAGCGAGCAGCTGCCGCAGAATCTTCAGCATGTGACCAGGGCCCACCGGAATTGGGTGAAGATGGTGGAGAACGAGTGGTGGCTGGATATGGGGATCCCCGAAGCGCGTGATTATACGGAGCGGCTGGTGAGGGAGATCATTTCAACGTACGAGGTGGACGGGATACACTTCGACTACGTGCGGTATCCCTCGGATAAATTCGATGACTGGGGTTCGTTCTCGAAATTGAGTGACGGTGTGGAACGGTCCGAATGGCGCCGGAATAATATCACTGCGTTTGTCCGGGACTGTTACACGATGGTGCAGAAAGAGAGGCCGTGGATCAAGGTCGGTTCCGCGCCGCTCGGCATCTATCAGTCCATCGCCGGAGCACAATCCACGTTCAACGGATATTCCGGGGTGTTCCAGGATTCGCGCCGGTGGCTTCGGGAACGGATCCATGATTACGTTGCGCCGCAATTGTACTGGTCCCTCGGCGAGCAGAAGAATCCGAACGATCCGGATTTTTTCGCATTGAGCAACGACTGGGTGCAGGAGAATTACGACCGGCATGTGTACATCGGCATCGGTGCGTACAGGGAGAATGTGCAGAGTGAGCTGCGCGAACAGGTGATCACCACGAGAGTGGAAGGGGCGAACGGACAGGCGTTCTTTCGGTATGAGAATGTCGGAACGGTGCTCTCCAAGATCGGTGAACTCTATAAGTATCCGGCACTGTTTCCCGTGATGAGCTGGAAAGATTCCGTCCCGCCGAATTCGCCGAAGAATATTTCTGTGACCGCATTCAACGGAAGCACTATTGTCCGCTGGAGTGAACCCGACGCCGCACAGGATAACGAAACGCCGGTGCGGTATATCGTCTACCGATCACTGCAGAAGGAAGTTGATACCCGGCGTGCGGAGAATATCATTGCAATCATCCCGTCATCCGAACGGTCCTTCCGCGATGACAATACCGGCGGGAAACAATTCTCGTACACTGTCACCGCCGTGGACCGCGCCGGAAACGAGAGCGGAAGAACAGCAACGACCGTTACCGAAGTACAATCCCTTTTCTCCCGCTATTCCCGACCGCAGCAGCGCATCGCACTGCTGCAGAGTTCTTCTTCCGCCGTCAGCGGAAAAGCATATCTGTGTTACGAACTGCCGAAGCGTGCAGTGGTGACGATCGCGCTCCGACCTGCTGCCGCAATGCAGGAGTCCGTGATCGTGCGGCAGATAAAAGAGGCCGGAATGCATATCTTTTCGGTCGATACAAAGTTGTATCCGCCGGGGTTGATCGATTATCGTCTTTCCGCCGACGGAACTTCGGCGACCGGAACTATCGGTGTTCGCTGATAGTGCATTTGTTCGGAATATCGGTCTAACGTTCAGAGACAACGGTTGTGTGCAGCACCGAACGGTAGAATTCCCCAACGATCTCATTCTCTTCGCTCTTCAGAGCTTTTTCCACACTCGCGCGTCCTTCTTCACCGCCTACACTCAACAGTGCCAATGCTGCGGACATCTTCACATTATCCGCGTTATCGTTGGAGAGAAGTTCCTTCAATTCATCAACAGCGCCCGAGAGTTTGTATTTCCGGATAAAATTCGCGGCACTGATCTTTACACCGGCATTGTCCGACCGCAGGTTTGCTTTGTAATTCATCTCCGCTTTGGACCAGTCGACGGTCATATTTGAATCATTCTTCGGTCCGGATGCGAACAGCGATGAAACACCGAATACAACAACGAACAGCACATGGATCTTTTTCATAACTCCTCCTGTGGAATATGATGGATGCGTTGCATGCGGGGAACATTTTTTCGGCGGGGTGCATATACAAACGGAAGGTGTTGGAAAAAGTTTCCTGCTATTTGAACAATGTGACAGTGCGGCTGATCCCGGTGATACGATGCATTGCGGCGGGACGGAATAACTGCGGAATGGTAAAGGAATGACGATGTTTTCCTTTGCAGAATGGTACGGTTTCACTTATCTTTTCGGAACTATGTTCAAATCCCTTCTCCGATATTGTCTTGCTGCCGGATTTGCCGTAACAATACTGCATGCACAATCCTATCTCCGTCCGAACGAACCGAAACGGCTGTCGCAGTATGTGACCGATCAATGGCAGGTGAAGGACGGGCTTCCGCAGAACTCCGTCAATGCGATCGTGCAGACCAATGACGGGTATCTCTGGTTCGGAACATATGAAGGACTCGTACGGTTCAATGGAAAGAAATTCACACTGTACGACCGGAGCACAACGGATGCATTGCTGAGTAACAGGATCACGTCGCTCGTGCAGAGCGGGACCGGTGAATTGTGGATCGGTTCATACGGCGGCGGAGTGACCATCTTTAACGGAACGACATTCCGCCGGCTGCGGCCGGACAGTGCTCACGCTTTCTCATTCGTTGGTCCGAACAGTATGGCATTGGATCAGTCGGGAAGAGTGTGGGTGATCACCGAAAAAGGAGTGCAGGTCTACCGCGATGATCAACTGGATACATCGTACGGCATCGAACAATTCGGGGATCAGGTCCCGTCCTCCATTGTTCCCGACAGACGAGGAAGGATGTGGCTGCAGAAACTCGGATCGCTCTCTGTTGTTGAGAACGGGGTCATGAAGAATATTCCGCCGATCCATGATGGAGGTATTTTCGGGGACATCATCGCGGATCGATCGGGAGGGATCATTCTGATCGAATATCTTCCGCATCACCGTTCCATGATCTATTCATATCGGGACCAATGGAATTCCGGAATGACATTCCCCGGGTCACTCGAAGTGCCGTTCTTCGCTCCGAGGATGATCGACTCACACGGTATCCTCTGGTGTACGGCGACGGACCGCATTGCAAAGTTTGAGAACGGATACTGGGACAGTCTGAGCCGGTCCAACGGTCCGGCGTTCGAGAATCCGTTGACGATGATCGAGGACAGGGAAGGGAATATCTGGATAGGGACGAACGGATCAGGACTCTTTCGTATCCGCAATACGCGATTCACAACGATCGGATCTTCCGAGGGATTGAAGAAAGAGAATGTATGGGCGGTCTTTCAGGAT
>CALROS020000233.1:0-4110 GCA_943369855.1 Chitinophaga pinensis
CATGTCCTCACCAGTCCTCTGCAGCGCACAAAACAGACAGCACGCTGTGTACTGAGCAGTCTGCCGGTTGTCTCTGTAGAAGAGACCGAATTCCTCACACCGGATTCCGATCCTCGGAACCTTTTGGAGCATCTTCGTTCCTTTTCCATGGACAGCCGAATCCTACTGGTGACCCATGAGCCGTTCGTCAGCAGCTGCATCTCTACCATCATCAGCGGGACCGAGGCAGTGAATATTGTCATGAAACCCGCCACATTCGTCTTCATCGAAACGTCCGGAGTGCCCGCCCGCGGTAACGGAAGACTCCGTTGGGTGCTCCCTCCAGGCGTTATCGAGAATTTACTCTGAACGTCCGAGGTCCCTCCCAAGATTTCTTTTGGAATTTCTCTCAATTTTCAGTTTCTTATATCCGTTTCTTCATAAACTAAGGCAAAAAAGACTATGGCAAAGCAAAAGATCTCTTCAACACAATCACTCGTGGAAGGGCTTTCCAAACTTTCGAAGAATCTCTGGTGGGCATGGAATACGACCGCACAGTCTGTATTCTGCGAACTCTCTCCGCAATTGTGGGAACGGTCGAATCATAATGCTTCATGGATGATGGCGGATATCTCCGAGACCGAACTGAATGCACGGCTCGGCGATGAATCGTTTGCAAAAAAAGTGGGCGGTGTGCTTGAAGAGTTTGATGCATACATGAATAATAAAAGGACCTGGGCCGCATCAAAGGCCAAGGAACTGAAGGATCCCGTCGCGTATTTCAGCGCCGAATTCGGTCTGCATGAGAGCATGCGCATCTACTCCGGCGGACTCGGGATCCTCGCCGGCGACCATACGAAATCCGCCAGCGACCTCGGCGTTCCGTTCTACGGCATCTCTCTATTTTATAGGGAGGGATATTTCGAACAGCGCATTACGGTGGATGGATGGCAGCAGGAACAATATCTGCAGGTCGATCTGAAGCGTCAGCCGACCGATATCGTGACGGACAAGAACGGTCAGCCGATCGTCTGTTCGGTCTACATCGGTTTCAGCACCGTGAATTTCATCGCACGGCGCCTCCGCGTCGGAAGGAGCACGATCCTTCTGCTCGATACCAATCTGCCCGAGAATGAGGAACGGTACCGCGATATCACGGCCCATGTCTACGGCGGCGACTCCACCACCCGTATCGCGCAGGAGATCCTGCTCGGCATCGGCGGAGTTCGTATGCTTCGTGCCATGGGGATCAAGCCGTCCGTCTTCCACATGAATGAAGGACATTCCGCGTTCCTCACATTGGAACTGCTCCGCGAAGAGACTGTGAAAGGCGTCGCAAAAGAAAAAGCGATGCAGAACGTGATCAAACAGTGTATCTTCACCACCCATACACCCGTCCCCGCAGGACATGACCGCTTCTCGAACGATCTGATGAAATTCGTCTTCGATCAGCGTGCATCCAATTTCGGAATGACGGTGGACGAACTGATCCAGTTCGGACGAGAACATGCGGACAATCCGAGCGATATCTTCTGCATGACGGTGTTGGCGATGAAGATGTCGCGCACGTGCAACGGCGTGAGCGAACTCCACGGAGCGGTCAGCCGCGACATGTGGCAGATCCTCTTCCCGAAAGCAAAGAGTGCGGATGATGTTCCGATCGGTTTCGTCACCAACGGTATCCATATGGAAAGCTGGGTCACGGAAAAGACCAATGCATTCTGGGTGAACAACATCGGTAAGGATTGGAACCAGCATTTCCTTGAACCGAAATTCTGGGAAAAAGCGGTCGATCCGAAGAACATCTCCGACGAGGAACTGTGGGCACTCCGGTATTCACTCCGCCGTCAACTGATCGAATTCGCCCGTCACCGACTGCGCGAACAGCATTCGCGGTACGGCACAGGTACGATCGCCCATGAGACCATCCTGAATCCCGACGCATTGACGATCTGCTTTGCACGCCGTTTTGCCACATATAAACGCGCACCGCTGATCTTCACACATTTCGAGAAGATCCTGAATGTCTTCAACACTCTTGAGAAACCGGTGCAGGTGATCTTCGCCGGCAAAGCGCATCCCCGCGATGATGAAGGTAAGAAGTTCATTCAGCGCATTGTTGAGATCACCAAACATCCGAATCTGTTCGGCAAGGTGATCTTCCTGGAGAATTACGACATGAACCTCGCACGCTATCTCGTTTCGGGTGCGGATGTTTGGCTGAACAATCCCCGCCGTCCTCTGGAAGCGAGCGGCACGAGCGGTCAGAAAGTGACCATCAACGGCGGCATGAACTGCAGTATTATGGACGGATGGTGGCGTGAAGGATATGACGGCCACAACGGCTGGTCCATCGGCGGCGATGAGCAGCCGGCGGATGCACACGTGCAGGACACGCAGGATTCTCAGTTCCTCTACGAAGTGCTGAGTCAGCAGATCATCCCCGAGTTCTACGACCGGAATGCGAACGGCATCCCGACCAAATGGGTGAAACGGATGCGCAGGGCGATCGCAACACTCGTCCCCGCATACAACACACACCGCATGGTGGCAGAATATGTGAAGAAATATTATCTCTGATCTATTCGATGACGTCCACTTTAAAAGCGGACGACATCTCGACAATTGCATACACAAAAAATCCGCCGAAAGGCGGATTTTTTGTTTCATCATAAATCAAACGGTTTTATAGGGACGGACAATTATCCGTCCCCATAAGAACACAATTTTTGGAATGTGTTAGAATTTCATTCCGGCGGTGATATGGAACAGATACTGCGGCGGTGAACTTGTCGTTGATTGATAGGAAGACTCGCCTCTCGCGATGATCACTTCCACCGGACCGATCATGGAATTCATCATCAGTCCGATACCGATACCGTATTTCGGCGGGATCGCTGTCCCGTCCACTACTTTGTAGAGTTTCGGATCGCTGAAGATATTCAGATATCCTTTCACAAAGAGATTCGTCTTGAATTCATACCGGTATTCTCCCCTCCCGATCAGCAGTTCCGAACCATTGATCTGCATATAATCCGCACCGATGAACTGCCTGGGACCGCCGAAGAAGAAATTTTTAAAGAAGGGTCGGTTACCGTTGACCGAAAGGTATGAAGCACCGATCATGATGGTATTGTGGTCATTCGGCGACAGGTACGTATCAAAACGGAACCAATTCCTTGAGTAATTATATTCGGAGCCCAGCTCTTTACGGCTCAATTCCCATTGATCGGAAATGACTGCGCCCCTCCTCGGGACAAGGACATCATCCAGATAATCCAGATTAATGTTCGTGAACAAGTACCGCAGCCGGTACTGCTGGTCCGGGAATCCGACAAGGGTCTTGGCAGAGACATTCATCATATCCATCACATATTCTGTTTCGATCAGCCATGATTTCGCAATGCTGAGTCCGATCCCTGCGCTTCCCGAAACAGAACGGTCATTGAACTGATACACGACTCTGTCCTGATAGACATATAACGGAAGTTTCCGCAGACGGAACGAGAGATACGGATAGACCGGCATATCGAGTGACCGCGAAGGATATGAGATCCTCGCCCAGCTTCGGATGAGTCCGGCAAACTCGAATTCCGATTCGAACCGGAGTCCGGTATACATGATGTTGGTCGCTCTCACTCCGACAAGACCGACCAGCTGATAGAATTCATCATACCGCATACCAATATTCAGTTCCTGGAATAATTTTTCCTTTACGGTAATGATCACATCGGCCGTCGTATCGGTGACCGGCTCGACGGCGTAAGTGACCGTGCGGAAATATCCGAGACTGTACAATTCGTTGATATGCTGCTCCAAGATTTCGGAGGAACACTTCTGTCCGGATCTTAAACCAAGAAGATTATACAGGAATGTAAAATCCATGTGATCATTCCCGACGATCTGTATCCCATGGATGGTATATTCCTGCGGGAGCATTCGGTTCACCGGTGCTGATTTTTTCACTGTATCATATGAAAGCATCCTGTCGCGGAGAGCGATCAGCTTGTCGCGCTGACGCTCTGCGGCGACATATCCGCTGTCCATGATCTCTGCGATCGTCTCCTTATCGAAATCCGCTATACTATATCCATCCAGCTGAGGCGCGATATAGATATCGGTCTCCGCGAT
>CALROS020000234.1:0-4050 GCA_943369855.1 Chitinophaga pinensis
ATTCCAGTGCACGGTCGCTTGCGGCCTGTGATGTTGCAGCGATCTGGATCGTACCGTCATCTTCGATATTGATGGATGATGCGCCCGAATCCGCGACGATGCTGCGGATCATCTTACCGCCCGGTCCGATGACCGAACCAATAAGATCGGTCGGGATCTTGATGGAGGTAAAGCGCGGAGCGTACGAACTCAGCACGGCATTCGGTTTCGGCATAGCAGCATTCATTTTCTCCAGTTTGTGGAGACGTCCTGCCTTAGCCTGTTCCAGTGCGGTCGCCATGATCTCGAGCGTGATGCCCTGGATCTTGATGTCCATCTGGAATGCCGTGATACCGTCAACGGTACCGGCAACTTTGAAGTCCATATCACCGAGATGGTCCTCATCGCCGAGGATATCGCTGAGGATCGCAACGCGGTCCCCTTCTTTCACGAGACCCATCGCAATACCGGCGCATGCCTTCTTCAGCGGAACGCCTGCATCGAACAATGCGAGTGAACCGGCGCAGACAGTGGCCATGGAGGATGAACCGTTCGATTCGAGGATATCGGATACGATACGGAGTGTATACGGGAATTCCTTTTCATCGCCGATCAGGTTCTTCAGAGCGCGTTCAGCAAGGTTACCGTGGCCGATCTCGCGGCGTCCGATACCGCCGAGGCGGCCTACTTCGCCGACGGAGAACGGCGGGAAGTTGTAATGAAGCATGAAGCGGCGCGGTTTGAATTCGATCAGTCCGTCCGTGTTCTGTTCATCATCCTTCGTACCGAGCGTGACGGTGGTGAGAGACTGGGTCTCTCCGCGGGTGAATAATGCGGAACCATGGGCGCGCGGCAGAACTGCTGTCTCGATGGTGATCTGACGGATATCGGCGAGTCCGCGTCCGTCAAGACGTTTCTTCTTTCCTAGGATCATCTCGCGCATCTCTGTCTTTTCGATGTCGTGGATGATGTCCTTGATCACCGATTCCTGTTCGGGGAATTTCTCTTTCAGTGCTTCGAGCGTCTCAGTGACGATCGCGTTGCGGCGTTCGGCACGTTCTTCCTTTGCGGAGACGGTGTTCGCTGCTTCACGAATGCGTGCTTCAGCGAGTGTTTTCACTTCGGCGAGGAGCGCTGCATCGTACACTTTCGGAGTGACAACGCGTTTTGCTTTCTTCACTTCGGCTGCAAACTCTACCTGCAGCTGGCAGATCTTTTTGATCGCTTCGTGTCCGAATGCCAAAGCAGCGAGCATATCCTTTTCGGAAATTTCGCGGGAATCGCCTTCGACCATCAGGATGGAACGTAATGTTCCTGCAACAGTGACATCCATATCACTCTGTTCGAGTTCGGTGAATGTCGGATTGAGAAGGAATTCTCCGTTGACACGGCCGACGCGTACTTCAGCGATCGGACCGTCGAACGGTGAATCGGAGATCATCAGCGCGGCGGATGCTGCGCAGGCGCCGAGCACATCAGCATCGTTCTGCTGATCCGATGAGTAGACGGTGACGACGATCTGTGTGTCGCAGTGATAATTCTCCGGGAACATCGGACGAATGGGACGGTCGATCAAACGCGCGGACAGGATCTCCTTATCGGAGGGGCGGCCTTCACGTTTCAGATATCCGCCGGGGATCTTTCCGGCGGCAGACATCTTCTCCCTGAATTCAACCTGCAGCGGGAAATAATCCAATCCGACCTTCGGCTGTTTGGTGGCGACGACGGTCGCAAGGACCATCGTGTCTGCGTATCGTATCATCACGGCACCGTCCGCCTGTTTGGCGAACCGGCCAGTTTCAAATTCCAGCGAGAAATTCCCGATCTGGACGCTCTTCTTTACTATCATATGATTTTCTTCTTTTCTATGTTCAATTTACAATGTCTCTTGATGAGTGCGTATTATTTACGTATGCCTAATTCTGCGATCACTTTGCGGTACCGTTCGATATCCTTCTTCATCAGATAGTCGAGCAGACGACGGCGTTTTCCGACCATGCGGAGCAGACCAACGCGTGAGTGATTGTCCTTCTTGAATTTTGCGAAATGTTCGGAGAGCGAATTGATGTTCGCCGTGAGGATCGCGATCTGAACTTCAGGTGATCCGGTGTCGTTAGCACCTTTGCCGAATTTTGTTACCAGTTCGTTCTTTTGTTCTTTTGTGATTGCCATTGTGGCTCCTTATGAAGATATGTGTTTATAGTGTTTTACAATTTTCGTTATCGTTATCTTATCGTTATCGATCTCTTTCACCAGCGCGTCGACGGAATCGAACTTCTTCTCGCTGCGCGTCCGGTCCAGCACCTGGACCGTAACGGTCTCGTCGTAAATATCCTTGTCGAAATCGAAGATATTCACTTCTATGGTCCGTTCCTGCGCATCACCGAAGGTCGGATTGTGTCCAATGCTCATCATGCCGCCGTACCAGCTTCCCTCAACCAGGATCTTTACAGCATAGATACCGGTCTGCGGTGCGAGTTTCTTCGGGTTATCCAGTTTGATATTTGCCGTCGGATAGCCGATCTGTTTCCCTCTGCCGAATCCGCGGACGACCATACCGGAAAACGAATACTCGAAGCCGAGCAGTCTGTTCGCCAGCGCGATATTTCCGGACAACAACGAATCGCGGACGCTCGAACTGCTGATGACGACCTCTCCGTCTTTGACCATTGCCATCGCTTCAACGGAGAAATTGTGCTGCTTCCCCAGTTCGACGATCTGATTCATGCCGCCTTCACGGTCCCGGCCGAACTGATGATTGAATCCTTCTACGACTTCGGAGACACCGACTCCGTTGATGATATATGTTGAATAGAACTCACTGAATGACAACTGTGAGAACTCATAGGTGAACGGGATGATGAACACAAGATCAACTCCATACCGTTCAATCATTTGAAGCTTCTCATCGAGAGTAGAAAGCAGGTCTACGCTCTTTGTTCCTTTTGATACAACTTCTCTCGGGTGCGGATCGAACGTTACGACGACGCTTCGGCCTGCGATCTTCTTTGCCTTCTCCACGATCGTGCTGAAGATGGACTGATGCACCCGGTGGACTCCATCGAACATACCGATCGTTACGACCGAATTCTTATCGTACGGAAGTTCAGCAAGCGAGCGTACGATCATCATACGGTGACCGCCTTCGGGAGGATCTTCGGTTCCAGAAGATGCAGTTGTTCTACAGGGAGAGCATCTGCAACGCTGAACTCACCGATCTTCGTCCTGCACAATTCTTTCAAATACGCTCCGCAGCCAAGTTTCATTCCAATATCATTTGCAAGGGAACGGATATAGGTCCCTTTCGAACAGACGACCCTGAATCCGATGTATGGAGGTGCAAATGATGTCATTTCAAATTCTTTGATTTCGATCTCACGGGTCGGACGCTCAATGTCCTTCCCTTTCCGAGCATCTTTATACAACCGCCTGCCGTTCATTTTGATCGCTGAATACATCGGCGGCATTTGCTGCTGAACACCGACAAACGTTTTGAACACCTGCTCTATTTCTTCTTTAGTGATATGGCTAAATGCTTTTGTCTCAACAACTTCCGTTTCAGTGTCAAAGCTTTTTGTAACGGCGCCGATCTCAAAGATCCCCGTATATTCCTTCTCATGTGCCTGGAACTGGTCGATCTGTTTCGTCATCTTCCCGGTGCAGAGAATCAGTAATCCTGTTGCTCTGGGATCAAGCGTCCCTGCATGACCGATCTTTTTGATCTCGAACATCGCCCTGATGCGGGCAACGATATCGAAGGAGGTCCAATTCAACGGTTTGTTGACGAGAATGATCTCCCCTGCTTCAAGGTCAAGAGACTGCTTTTGACCGGCGTGCTCCCACATCATTCTTCCTTCTTATCGTCTTTGTGGATCTGTTTGATCAACGATTCGATATGCATGGCATTATCGAGCGATTTATCATGGTGAAACTCGATCACCGGGACGAACTTCAGATTGATCTTCTGTCCCAATTCGGAACGGTAATGACCTTTCAGTTTCTCAATCTGCGCCATGGTCTTTTCCTGTTTCTCTTTGGAACCCATGATGCTGACGAAGACACGGGCAGTCC
>CALROS020000235.1:0-4020 GCA_943369855.1 Chitinophaga pinensis
GGTGAAACTGGAGAGGGATCTGTTGATTTCTCACAGCTTGAGAAGATCAGGATGAATGCCAGCAGTGCTGTATAGCGGACCATATATACTCCATGGATAATTTTTCTATCATAAAATTATCCATTATCGTAAAGACAATCAATAACGCAAATACCTATTTCTTTAAAAGCGTATCACTTTGTCCTGTTTAGGTTTTAAGGATCAATAAAAAAGCACAGCCGTAACTGAATTCGACTGCGCATTAAGACAAAACTGGTCAAAACACTTCGCATCATGCGACACACATCGCTTCGATCTTCTTTCTGATGGCGGCAAACCGTTCTTTTTGGGAAACGGATTCTTCGGGTAGGTTCCTGAGCATAAAATCGATCCGGTCAATGGCGGTGTCATATTCATTCAGGGACAAAGCTGTCTGTATTCCAATGGTCTGTAACTTTAATGAACGGATCCCCTCCCGTTCTGCTTTCGTTACGACAGCATGTGCCAGCGCACTATCACCTTCCGCAACTGCTGCATTCGCTAATCCTTCATAACAGACGATCGAACGGAAATTGATCTCTCCTTCAGCGATGGAAAGATCATGCGCCAGTCCCGTCGGTTTCTTTGAATTCCTCCGGACGTGCTCGATCATCTGCAGCGCTTCTTCGAATTTCTTCTTATGCGTGAGGATGCCGCTGAGGAACCAGTATGCCATCACCTGAACCGGAACATAGTTCAACGATTTCCGGCACCAATGCTCGGCACGGTCCAGATTCGACCGGTGCATCTCCAATTCCACAAGGATGTTGCTTGCCGATCCACGGATGCTCACATTGCGGTCATGCTCCACCGCTTTCAGCAGATGCACCTCTGCTTCGTCATAGCGCTGCATCACGCCGTAGGTGTTCCCCAATTGATAATGGGCATAATAATCGAGAGGATTCTTTTCCAGCTGACGGAGCAGCATCTCGGAATTCCGCAGACATTTCTCATTGATCTTCTCCAGACTCTCGCCGTAGCCGAGATGCTCTATGAAAAGATCAGAATTTGCTATGGTCTTATTCATCCGGATGAGGGAAGGGAGCACTTGTTCGTGCACGACTCCCTCAAAGAATATCTTCGGATGGCGGCGGAAGAACCGCTGATATTGATTCACTTGCTCGACCGTGCCGGACGGCAGAATATGCTTGCTGCGGATGGAAACACTGTATGCGATCGTTGCGGGAGCCGGCATCAATGCCCGCATCTCATTCCCGGTCAGCAGACGTTCGTCCGCATCGAGATAGAGGATCCAATCCGACGCAGCGTGGCGAAGCGACTCGTTCCGAGCGTCACTGAAATTCCCGTTCCATGGAAAATGGAAGACCTTCGCTCCAAACCGTTCCGCGATCTCCACTGTTGTATCGGTCGACCCGGTATCCACGACGATGATCTCATCGACGAACGGACGGGCTGATTCCAGACATCCCGGAAGATATTTCTCCTCATTCTTGACGATCATGCAGAGCGAGATCGATGTCATTCTGTTTCTCCGTTATTCTTCGACGATTTCCAATGGCTGATCATTCAGCATCCTCAGATTCTCCTGAGCGGTCTCATTCGCGGGATCGATCGCCAGCACGAGCGAGAGTATCTCGACCGCACTCGCAATATCCTTCTTCATGATACGGCAGACCGAAAGATCGTTCAACGCATCAACATGGTATTTGTCCGATGAAAATACTTTACTAAGGATCTCCTCCGCCCGTTCAATATCGCCGTCATTGATCAGATCCTCCGCCTGTTCGATCAGCGTAGTGATGCGCGGATCGAGAAGTGAATTATCGCCGCCGGGAAGCCGGAGTGCGGAATTGACCTTCGCCAATCCTTTCCGGGCATTGATGTTCTCCGTGTCATTCACGACCGCCCACTCGAACATCTTCTTCGATGCTTCATCCATTTCCGCCTGATACAACACCTCACCGAGTCCGGCACACGCTTCGGATGATCTCGGATTGATGTTCAGTGCGAATTCGAACGCCGCCTTCGCTTCATCCAGCTGCTGAAGGTTCAGGTGATTCATCCCTTTGAATTGCGCAAGCAGTTCCTGCATACCGCCGTCGTTCTGCCAGCAATCAGGATATTGTTCCTGGAACTGCGTGATGGCATCCAACGACTTCGACCATTCCTTTTGTTCGAAGAAGGACGAGATCGTTTCGAGCAGCACTTTTGCATTTCCATTGACTGCTGTCTTCTGCTGTTGTGCGGGACGTGCGTACGAGATGAACAACTGCTCCATCTCATTCCATTCGCGCTCACGGGGGAATTGTCGCGCTGTCTCAAATCCTCCGCGGATGAGCCGCTCACGGAGCTCTGCATCATTCAGCAGCCGTTCAATGGCGGCACATAATTCATCGGGCGACTTTATCGAGACCATCAGTGCATTCTCTTCGTGACGGCAATATTCTTTTGCTCCGTTCGATGCGGTGCAGACCACCGCCGCCCCCGCCGCCATCGCTTCAAGCGGAGGGATCGGACAGGAATCATAATGTGAAGCATAGACAAGGATCGTCGCAGTTCCATACAGGAATGTCTTCAGTTCGTCACTTGGAACGGCATAGAATTCACACGGAAAATCCTTGAAGATCTCCGGATGAGAATTCGACATGCGCACCGCCGTAAATTCGACTCCTTTCGCAGTCAACTTCTCAAGTGCTGCACGGATATCGCCGATCCCTTTGAACGTGAGCGGTTCCATTGCCGAACCGTTCATGTCGGGACCGACAATAAGGATCCGCGGTCGTTTATTCAGTAACGACCGCTGCAACGGACGAAAAATGGTCTGATCGACACAGACCGGAACAATGGCATCCGCTTTCCGTCCGTACTGTTGTTCCACTGCTCCGGCAAGATTGCGGGAATTGGCAACAAATTTCACATCATTCTGCAGATACGATTCCTTTGACAACCGTTTCCACTCCTGCAGCTGTTTCCGCTGGGCTCCCGTCAGTTCTGCTGAAGCATCCTCAAAGACGAATTGATCCCCTTGTGCAAAGTACACTTTGCACTTTGCCTTCACATTCTTCAGTTCCAACGCGTTCAAAAAATATGTTCCCACAACAACATCACATTCAGGCACGTATGTTGCCATTGCTTCGCCCTGCGGCACCTTTATCACTTCAGCCAATACCTTCATAAATGTCGGTCGTTCGGTATACGTAACGATCGAAACCGAATGCCCCTTCCGTACCATTGCGTTGATCTGCTTCAACAATGTTTGATTTCCTCCGGTCACTCCCAATATGGAGTTGATCAGATAACAGATCCGCAGCGGATCATCCGTTTTTTTAGCCGGGACAACATTGTTCGAACTCTCAACCGATGCCTTCAATTTCTGAAGATATTCCTCCGCCTCTTTGTTCGCCCCATGTGTAAGAGCTTTTTCTGCATACTTCACCGCTAATTCGGTCGATCCGTATCCGGAGCAAAGGACGGACAATTTCATCAACGCCGTGAACATATCCCTATGCCGGGAAGCGCTCGTCCATTCCTTATCCGGGAACAGGGCTTGGATCCCATGCGTTTTGATGAGCGTATGGATGATCTTCACTTCATAGCTGTAATCAACTTTTTTATTGGAACCGGCGCCGAGATTTCCTCCGTGCTGCCGCCACAGGCAGACATCACTGTCATTCAGTCTGAAGTTCAGCAGCGGCACTGCTCTGGACCACCATTCGTAATCATGCGCCCGTATGAATTCTGTGTTATACAATCCTGCTTTCCGGTAAGCACTCCTCTTCACCATGGTTCCTGGATTCGGGATCGGATTTGTCACGAGTAATTGTGCCAGCAGATGTTTTCGGTCGTTGCTCCAGTCGCAGTATTCCAGCCGCTGATATTTCTTTTTGTTCTTATCCGTGATCGTGATATGTCCGTAGATCACATCGGTCTCAGGATATTTCATTAACACGGCAACGTGCGATTCCAGCGCTGTCCGTTCCAGCAGGTCATCCGAATCGAGCCAAACGATGTAGGCACCTTTCGCTTTCGAGACTGCATAAT
>CALROS020000236.1:0-4019 GCA_943369855.1 Chitinophaga pinensis
CGGACTTCCAGAAAGCAACGGGCGATGCCGGCGGATTCTCGTGGGGATATCCCGACGGAGAAGTATTCCGCAAAGCGATCGAAACGCTCGCCGAGCAGCGACCCGCATCGCGCCTGGACATCTATCTTACCATGAGCACGCACGAACCGTTCCTGCCGCCGAACAGACCGTATTATCTGCGACTGTTCGATGCCACACTCAGGAACCTACCCGTCTCACCGGAGCAGCGGACGACCATGACGGCGTACCGCGATCAGTTCGCAAGTCTGCTCTATTTCAATGACGCCATCCGGTATCTGTTCTCCGAATATGCGAAGCGGCCCGATTACAAGAACACCATCTTCATCCTCACCGGCGACCACCGGATCATCCCCATCCCTTCTGCAACGAAGATCGACCGGTTCCATGTTCCGCTGATGATCTTCTCACCGATGATCAAAGCTCCGGTGAAGTTCTCCTCGGTCTCATCGCACCTTGATGTGACACCGACGATCCTCGCATTCCTGAAACACCGCCACGGTCTGCGGGTGCCCGAGAAGGCGCACTGGCTCGGGGACGGTATCGACACGGCACGGACATTCCGGAACATCCACTCCATCCCGTTCATGCGGGTGAAGGAAGAGATCTCGGATTATCTCGACGGCGAATATTATATCTCGGGGGAACAGCTTTTCCGCCTGATGCCGGGGATGGACATTGCGGAGATGCAGGATGAGAAGAGATTCGACGAGGTCGCTGCAAAACTGGAACACTTCAGGGAGATCAATAAATATGTGATCGACGAGAACAAACTCTTCCCGAAAACGGAGGAACTCATCGATGACGAGGTCACTCCCGAGGATATCATCGCGTTCCAGCGGATCGATTCGCTCGGGCTCGACCTGGAAAAATTGTTCTTTCTCGCGCGTCAAAAAGCATTCAACAAACAGATCGATGAATCACGCCTGATCTGCCGGCGCATCCTCTTCGCCTCGCCGAACTTCCACGATACACGCGTGCTGCTCGGAAGGACGTTCGCATGGAACAATGATTACAAAACGGCGAAACGCCTCTTCAACGACGTGCTGATGAGGGATGAGACGTACGTCGATGCCTATTCCGCACTGGCTGATGCCGAATTGTGGAGCGACAGTGCGTCTGTCTCGCTCGAAGTGGTGCAGAGAGGGTTGAGTCTGTATCCGAAGAATGAGGACCTGCTTGCTCATTCGGTGAAAGCACTGGTCTCGCTGAACAGAAAAAAAGAGGCTGAAGCGGCATTGAATAAGCTGAAGAAAGTGAATCCGAACAATCCGGACCTCACTGTTTTAACACGCAGGGTCTCATCACTATAGTGCCGGTATGACGAAAGGACAAACATTCACGCTGCGGATCTTCATCAGTCTCGCTGTCACCGCATTCTTTCTCTGGTTCGCATTCCGGGGACAGGATATGGGACAACTGCTCTCCGCTCTCGTCCAACAGCCGGCAGGGTGGCTCATTCTTCTGTTCGGATTGAATATCATCAGCCATCTGCTCCGGGCGTTCCGATGGAAGGTCCTCATTGAACCGATCAAAACGGGAGTGTCCGTCAACAGCACGTTTTCATCGTTGATGGTCGGCTTTATGATCAACGGTTTCATTCCGCGGGCCGGCGAGATCGCCCGGTCCTTTGTGCTCGGACGCAAAGAGAGGATCCCGATCGGGTCCGTACTGAGCACGGTGATTCTCGAACGGATCCTGGATATCATCAGTTTCGCGTCCGTCCTCTGCATCGTCGTCATCTTCAATTCCGGTGCTCTCATCATCTGGTTCCCGTGGCTCTCAGGGAAGGAACTGTTCATGGATTGTGCGGCGGTATTGCTGCTGCTGCTTGTTGTGACGTTGTTCGTGAAATCTTCCGCCGTCTTCTCTTTGGTGCGGCATCTTACGCGGTTCTTTCCGGAAGCTTCCCGTCAACGCATCGACCGGATCATTGATTCGTTCATGGAAGGTTTCAAAGCAAGTACTGCGAAGAAGCATTACGGAATGATCGCTCTGCTCACCTGCTCCATCTGGTCGATGTATGTGATCATCCTCTTCCTTCCGATGCCGCTGTTCGGGATGGAGCGGCTTACGATCATCGCTGCGGCTACGCTTCAGCTCCTCTCCGGACTCGCTTCAGCGATGCCGGTCCCGAACGGGATCGGCAGTTATCACTCATTCCTCGCGTTCACACTCACCAAAGGGTACGGCGTGGAACAAGGACATGCGATCGCGTATGCGGTCTACACTCATGCCATCTACTATCTCTGCATCCTTATTGTCGGTACGATCTACCTTTTGAAGGAAAATATCCGGTTGACAGAGATCGTGCAGGCAGAAAAGAAGGATTGACCGCCGGAATATTTCTTTCCCTCGGACTCTCAACTTCACCGGTACGGAAGATTCACTCATACAAAAAAATTCCCGGATTCCCTGACGACTGTGACCGTATCGAACGGCATCAGTCTCAGAATGAATCCGGGAAGAGTTGAACTCCGCTGAAGGTCAAAAGAGACAATGAGTCCGCTTTGCCCCGCGCTGCATCATTTTATCAGGACCATTTTTTTCGTCACACGGTAATTTCCCGCCTGCATGCTGTAGAGATATACACCGCCCGCAAGCTTCGACGCATTGAATTCCGCGAAATACTGTCCCGCATTCTTCCGTTCGTTTACCAGTGTGGCGACCGTCTTACCGAGCAGATCATACACACGAATGGAGACGAAATTTGAGGAAGACAACTGATATCCGATCACAGTGGAAGGATTGAACGGGTTGGGATAATTCTGATACAATGCGTAGTCCGTTGCGGTGAGCAGTTCGGGATGAACGTATGTACCGGTACCATTCGTTGTCCCTCTGGTAACCGGTGTTCTTTTTGCAAAGATATTCGAGCCGTCCGGTATGCGGGCATATGATGTATCGGTGCCGAGTGCCGGAATTGCGACCGTATCGATCAGCAATCCGGCGGCATTCTCAAGCCAGATCGTTTCACCGTTGTTCGAAAGACCGAAACCGCTCGTGTCGCCGGCAAAGGTTGCCGTATCCACAACGATCACGGTGAATCCGCTCGCTGCGACCATCGTACCGGCCGGAAACATTTTTTTGGATTTCACTCCGCTCTGTCCGCCGATATCATAGATCCTGTATCCGCCGATATTCACCGCTGCAGAGGATGAATTATAGATCTCCACCCAATCGAGATTTCCGGCAACACCGCGTGTGTAGATCTCGTTCATTTTAATGAAGACGTTCGATCTTCCTTTGGAGCGGGGCGTCGTCTTTGCCCACACCCGCGAACCGTCCGGTATGCGCGAATAACTTGTATCGAGCCCGAGTGCAGGTATAACGCACGTATCGATCAGTACACCGGCGGCATTCTCAAGCCACACGGTCTCGCCGTTGTTGGAAAGTCCGAATCCGCTCGTATCACCGGCAAATGTCGCCGTATCAACGATGATAGACGCGAATCCCTTTGCCGGAACGATCGTTCCGGCGGGAAATAATTTCTTCGCTTTCGTTCCGGACTGCGCACCGATGTCATAGATCTTGTATCCGCTGATATCCACGGATACGGAGGCAGGATTGTAGACCTCGATCCAATCCAGATCACCCGCAACACCGCGGGAATAGATCTCGTTCATCGTAACATTCTGAGCGTTCATCATTGCTGTCAGGAAGAATACTGAGAGCATCATTGAAAGGGGTAACAATTTTGTTTTCATGGGATCTTCCTCCGGTAATTGGGGTCGCAATTTCTGCTGCAGGTACAAACAAGAAGGGAAAAATGGTCCGTTGTGTCCTGTTCATTCACAATATACGGAACATTGAAACCGATAAACATGCCGTTATTTTGACGGAGCGCCGTCCCGCACGATATTGCCGTCCACCAGATGGATGTTCCGTTTGGTCTTCGCCGCGAATGATTCGTCATGTGTTACGAGTACAATCGTCTGCTGCGCCTCGGCATTCAGCCGCGCGAACATCTGGAAGACGAGTTCCGAATTCTTCGAATCAAG
>CALROS020000237.1:0-4014 GCA_943369855.1 Chitinophaga pinensis
ATGCTGATGTTCCGGCCAGAGCCGATAGCAAATTCCTTCATACTGTCTGCCGGCACGTCCTTTCCGTTGTTCTGCGGATGCCTGCGAAACTGGAACAGTCACGAGTCCTGTCATTCCACGCCGCGGATCGAACACCGCCGTTCTTGAAAGTCCGGAGTCGATGACTACACGGACCCCGTCGATCGTCAGACTCGTCTCGGCGATATTCGTAGAGAGGATCACTTTTCTGGTACCGGTCGGCGCGGAACGGAGTGCGCTTCGCTGCTGGTCCGATGATGCTTCGCCGAACAGAAGATGAATGCGAACGGATGACGGGAGTTCTTTCTGCATCAATAGTGATTCAGTCTTAAGGATCTCTCTCTGTCCCGGAAGGAAGACAAGAATATCCCCCGTATCGTCTTTCAATGAACGGGAGACAGCATTCGCGGCGGCGGTTTCGATGGGACCGGTATTCATCTGCGGCAGGTAACGGACCTGAACCGGGAATGTTCTTCCTTTACTGGAGATGACAGGTGCATTATTCATCAATGATGAGACAGACGCGCTGTCGATGGTCGCAGACATGACGATGATCTTCAGGTCCGGCCGCAGATGCTGCTGAACATCAAGCGCAAGAGCGAGTCCCAGGTCCGCATGGATGCTTCTCTCGTGGAATTCGTCGAAGATAAGCAATCCGATCCCGGCGAGCGACGCATCGTGCTGCAGCATCCTTGTCAGGATCCCTTCGGTCACAACTTCCAGCTGTGTAGTTTTTCCGACAACACTTTCACCGCGGATGCGGTACCCGATGGTTTCACCTGCGCGTTCTCCCCGCTGTTCCGCCATATATTCCGCGGAACGGACCGCAGCGATCCTTCTCGGTTCGAGCATGATGATCTTTTGGGAATTGAGCCACGGTTCCTGCAGCAGTGAGACCGGAACGACCGTCGTCTTACCGGCTCCGGGTTCCGCTGTGAGGATGACATTGTTGGAAGTATGGAGTGCCGAACGAAGTTCCGGCAGGATATGTTCAATGGGAAGGTTTGTCACTTATTTTACCGCGTAGTTCATCTGAACAAGCTTCTCTTTTACCCTGGCGATCTGTTCACCCTGGATCTCGATATTGCCGTCCTTTACCGTGCCGCCCGCTCCGCAATAATTCTTCAACGCGCGGGCGATATCCTCCATCGTGTCGGGATTGTGCTGAAGTCCTGACACGATCGTCACCGATTTTCCTTTTCGTCCGTTTCGGTCGATGTACACACGAATAGTTCGTCCTTTGCCGTCATGGCCCTTCGACGGCTTCGGAGCGGATTGCTCCAATTTTTTCTTTTCTTCGTCCGATAATAATTGCGACAGATCGGATAATGATTGTAGTTTCATTGATCGTGTTTACCCATTAGATATTGACCTCAAGATACCAAAAAAACAATTCCCGCACACGGCGGGAATTGCGGAATGATCTATGAGAGAGTGCGGTCCGAACAGGTGCAGCTTGCAAATATCATCCGTGGAAATCCATTCTTACCGCTCTTTCCGTGTTCTTTGCTCTTCTTTGTGACCTGCCCCTTCGGGGCTTTGTGTGAGAAATTATGATCGCAGTCCGGACGGGCGTCCGGACCTACCTATTGTATCTGCGTGTTATTACGGACACCTTAAAAAAGTGTCCAACAATTATTATCCGTGCAAACCTTTTTCCCGCTAATTCAGTCTAGTATTGCTCTTCTTTACGTCTATGTGTCTTTGCGGTGAATGCTCCTGAAACGCGGTCCATAAAATTGTCGTACGATATTAACCGTTCTTCTCTCCGGTCAAGAACGATTTGTGTAATGAAGCGCAATCACCCCGGATTGGAATGTAGTTGAATCGACTAGTTCCAATTGAGGTCTGTCGGAGGACTTCAATGATGAAAATAATCGCGGACCGTTTCCCGCGATCACCGGGTGGACCACGAACCGATATTCGTCGATCAAACCGCTCTCCGACAGCTGCGATGCTATGCTAAGACTTCCGACGCAAATATCTTTTCCGGGCATCTGCTTCAGCACACGAACCTCTTCCGCTAGGTTAGTACGAACAACTCTTGTCCTTTCCCCTTCAGCATCGTTCATCGTTGTGGAGAATACGATCTTATCGAGAGCATCGAATACCCGGGCAAAATCATTTGTCGCGTCTGATTCCGTCTGCGCTTTGGCTATTTCCGGCCAATAAGGGACCATGAGTTGAACCGTAACGCGGCCGTACAGCATCAGGTCCGAATTGCGCAGTATCTCTGTGAAATAGTTGTGCATCTCTTCATCGGCGATCATGTCCGTGTGACCGCAGTATCCGTCAGCAGTAATGTTGATGCCGAAGACAAGTTTTCTCATTATGCTCCTGACCTTTTAATGATGATTGTATGTGAATCGATCGGAAGAGATTTCCGGATCACTAAATTCTATTCGCAGGATGCGGTACCTTATGTGCGTTTGACCAATCGAATATGAGTTGCCGCTTCTGAGGAAGTGACCTCTGCACATTCATAATATTTGACCGCTTCTTCTGTTCCTTCGAACAGACGTTCACCGGCTCCAAGAAGTTTGGGAACGACAACAAGATGAAGTTCGTCGATCAGTCCGGCACGCAGGTATTGCCTCACAACCGTCGCGCCTCCGCCGATCCTCACATCCTTACCATTTGCCGCTTCAAACGCTCTTGCTAATGCATGTTCGATCCCTTCTGGTACAAAATGGAATGTCGTCCCGCCTTCCATTGGTATTGATTGCCTCGGATATTTCGTGAGCACAAAAACAGGATGATGATACGGCGGATTCGGCCCCCACCATCCTTTCCATTCCTCATTGATCCATGGTCCCCGGATCGGACCGAACATATTCCTTCCCATAATAGTGGCACCGACTCCATCACTTGCCTTGGCAGCGATCGAATCATCGATACCGGTCGTACCACCCTCGTTGCCGAGCATTGATTGAAAGGTCCTTGTAACAACAAACCAATCCATTATGGTCATCCCTCCATCTCCAAAAGGATTCTCACGGCTTTGATTAGGGGCAGATGTGAACCCGTCCAACGACATGGTGAACGCACGAACAACAAGCTTTGCCAATATTGCCTCCATTCTTCTTTTGTAAATATAAGGGGCGGACTTGCGTCCGCCCTACATTAATTCACTTTGAATTTAAGACGTGTATGTTTTCTTTGTGGTCTGCCCCTTTGGGGCTTTGTGTGAGACATGCTTTTCCGTGTTCTATTTGAGCAGGGTCATCCGTTTCGTCTCCGTGAATGCAGGAGTATGAATACGATAGAAATAGACACCGCTAGTGAATCCTTTCGCATTCCATTCTTTATGATATGAACCGGCAGGCAACTGTTCATTCAGGATCGTTGCGACCTCTCGTCCGACAACATCATAGATCGTGATCGAAACAGGCGACGCTATTTTCACATTGAATGAAATAGTGGTCGAAGGATTGAACGGATTCGGGAAGTTCTGTTCCAGTTTCCAGTCACCCGGGACCGCTTCAGGACGATCGGACTGAGCACTCAGCACTTGTCCGGTAAAATACTTGTTTGCAAGATTGAACGCTGCTGGTCCGATCTTCATTCCGATAAACCTACCGGGAATATCATCGATCGGCGGATGGATACCGCCCCATATTCTGGAAAGACTGCATTGGTCGGACGCATCGCGGTATGTTGCCCACTGCAGCGTCACATCAACGCTGGGACCATCTTCAAAAACGAGATACTCATTCTTCTTTGCATGGAACTCTCCCATTCCGCCCGGGAAATACTCATCCCCTGTCAGGAGCGTCATGATCTCAGCCGCAGTCCGGGAATACGTCGAGTGTCCGGAGATATATCCTGCGAACGGAGGCGTGACGAACGAAGGACGCTGATACGGCCACCAGTCACCGGCAAGGATCCATCCGACACCGGCGGTGTTGACCTTCGGATCCTTGATGTAATAGTGACCTCGCCATGTGTATAATTTTATCTTCCCGACATTCTTATTCCCAACCCCTGCGAGTGAAT
>CALROS020000238.1:0-4009 GCA_943369855.1 Chitinophaga pinensis
ACCAACGACGGCAGCGAACATATCATCAACGGCAGATTCGACTGGGTCTACGAAGAGGAATTCGGTATCTCGGACGGATGGCGCTGGTCGCCCGACGGTTCAAAGATCTCATTCTGGAGACTCGATGAGAACCGCGTTCCTGAATATACCATGACGGAATGGGATTCGACCCATTTGAATCTGATCAAGATGCGGTATCCGAAACCGGGCGATCCGAACTCCATTGTTGCGCTCGGCGTCGTTGATGTAGCATCAAGATCCATTGACTGGATCGATCTCGGAAAGAATGATGATATCTATATTCCGCGCATGACATGGACCGCTGATAAGAACATTCTTTCATTTCAGCGTCTGAATCGGGAACAGAATACCATCGAATTGCTCGCATATAATGTCGCAAAAAAATCGGTCTCAACGATACTTACTGAGAAAAGTTCAACCTGGCTCGATGTCACGAACGATCTCCGTTTTTTGAAGAACGGTAATTTCATCTGGTCATCCGAAAAGGACGGTTACAATCATCTGTACCTCTACAAGAATGACGGAACGCTTATCAATCAGATCACAAAAGGAGAGTGGGATGTTGATGCGTTCTATGGCGTGGATGAAAAGAACGGATTGATCTATTACACATCATCCGAAACAACACCGATCGACCGGCAGATCTATTCCATTAAACTCGACGGAACGAAAAAGAAACAGTTGTCGAAACTCGCCGGCTCGAACAGTGCGAATTTCTCTCCCACATTCGAGGTCTACATCGGTACATTCAATAATGCTTCCACACCGACGAAGATCAAAATGATGAAGAACGACGGCAGTGAGATGTATTCGTTGGAAGAGAACGAGATGGCAGTGCTGAAGGATTATTCCTTAGGCAAGACTGAATATTTCACGTTCACAACGACGGATGGTGTTAAGCTGTATGCAAGTCTCCTTAAGCCCGCTAATTTTGATTCCACCAAGAAATATGCTGTGCTCGTCAATACCTATGGCGGTCCCGGTTCACAGGTCGTCCGAAATTCTTGGGGCGGAGCCAATTACTACTGGTACTCCATGCTGGCGGAAAAAGGATATCTGGTCTTCATGGTCGATAACCGCGGTACAGGAGCACGCGGAAATGCATTCAAGACCGTCACCTATAAGAATCTCGGCAAATGGGAAGTGAACGATCAGGTGGAAGGTGCAAAATATCTTGCATCGCTGCCGTATGTGGACAAGAACCGCATCGGCATCTGGGGATGGAGTTACGGCGGTTATATGGCCAGCATGTCCATTCTGAACGGTGCGGACTATTTTAAGACCGCAATCGCTGTCGCACCGGTTACACATTGGAAATTCTACGACAATATCTATACTGAACGTTTTATGGGGACTCCTGCGAATAATCCCGAAGGATATAAAGAAAGCGCCCCGATCAATCATGCCGAAAAACTGAAGGGCAAATTCCTCCTGATCCATGGAACAAGTGATGACAACGTCCATTTCCAGAATTCCGCCACTTTCGTTACAGCGCTGCAGGGTGCAAATAAGCAGTTCCAAACGATGTATTATCCGAACAAAAACCACGGAATCGGCGGGGGAATGACCCGCGTTCACCTGTATAATTTGATGACCAAATTTTTACTTGAGAATTTATAGTCAATTCATTGCATTTTAGAGCGATTTTTGCTAAATTATTCAAGCAAAATTTACGATATCCAAATCGGAGATTGCAGTATTCTCCGATTTTTTTTTGATGTTTAAACAATGTCCTCAGTAAAAATTACATTTCCGGACGGTGCTGTAAAGGAATTCCCTCAGGGAATTACCGGTTTACAGATCACCGAGAGTATCAGCAATTCTCTCGCAAAGAAAGCATTGGCGATCTCCGTCAATGATGCAGTGTGGGATCTTAGTCGTCCTATTGCAAATGATGCATCCATTAAGATCCTTACATGGGATAACGAAGAAGGAAAGACCACATACTGGCACAGCTCCGCTCACTTGATGGCGGAAGCGATCGAAGCGGTATTTCCCGGTACAAAATTCGGCATCGGTCCGCCGATCGACAATGGATATTACTACGACATTGATATGGGGGACCATTCCCTCACACAGGAAGATCTGAAGACGCTCGAAGAGAAGATGATGGAACTTTCCAAACGGGATGTTCCGTTCGTCCGTAAAGAAGTGAGTTGGGAAGAAGCGGTCGAGTATTTCACAAAGAAAGGTGATCCGTACAAACTGGAGCTGTTGAACGATTTCAAAGGTCAGCAGATCAGCATGTACCATCAGGGAAATTTTACGGACCTCTGTTACGGTCCGCACGTTCCTTCCACAGGCAAGATCAAATTCGTCAAACTGCTGAGTATTGCCGGTGCATATTGGCGCGGCAGCGAGAAGAACAAGATGCTTCAGCGCATCTACGGTATTACATTCCCGACGAAGCAGGAATTGGATGATCATCTTTTCCGTTTGGAAGAAGCAAAACGGCGCGACCATAGAAAGCTTGGGGCGGAACTTGAATTGTTCATGATCTCTCAGAAGATCGGCGGCGGTCTTCCCATCTGGCTTCCGAAAGGGACTATCGTCCGTGAGAATCTGGAAAAATTCCTTCGTGAAGAGCAGCGCAAGCGAGGTTACCAACAGGTGATCACTCCGCACATCGCAAATTTAGATCTGTATAAGACGTCAGGACATTATCCGTATTACAAGGAAAGTCAGTTTGCTCCCATCACCAATCCCGATGGGGAACAGTTCCTTCTGAAACCGATGAATTGTCCGCATCATCATCAGATATACTCATCCAAACCGAGATCATACCGTGATCTTCCGGTGCGGCTGGCGGAATTCGGAACAGTGTATCGGTACGAGCAATCCGGTGAGTTGAACGGGTTAACACGTGTCCGCGGCTTCACACAGGATGATGCGCATATCTATTGCGCGCATGATCAGCTGAAGCAGGAGATCAAGAATGTTGTTGAACTGACGCAGCTTGTTTTTACCACGTTCGGCATGCAGGTCTCAACACGCCTGTCGTACCGCGACGAGAAGAATACCGAGAAATACGGCGGGGATGCGAAGTTCTGGGAACAGGCGCAGCGCGAGATCAAAGAAGTTGCGGACGAAATGGGCTTGAACTACTTCATCGGTATCGGTGAAGCATCGTTCTACGGCCCGAAGATCGATTTCATGGTAAAGGACGCCATCGGAAGAACATGGCAGCTCGGAACGGTCCAGGTGGATTATGTGATGCCGGAACGCTTTGAGTTGGAATATACCGGTGCCGACGGACTGAAACATCGTCCTGTCATCATTCACCGTGCTCCGTTCGGCTCTATGGAACGCTTTGTCGGTCTGCTCATCGAGCATTATGCCGGTGATTTCCCATTGTGGCTGGCACCTGTGCAGGCCGTCGTCCTTCCGATCACCGATGGACAGATGGAATATGCCCAGGCAGTTGCGAAACAGATGAACGATGCCGGACTGAGAGTGGAAGTCGACACCCGGAACGAGAAGATCGGCTACAAGATCCGAGAACACGAGATGAAGAAGGTCCCGTATATGCTGGTTGTGGGCGAGAAGGAAAAGACAGCAGATTCCGTTTCCGTGCGCAAGCATAAACAGGGCGACCTTGGTGTCATGACCGTTCAGGAAATTCTGCAGAAATTATTACAAGAAAAATAGTATATTGAGACACTGTTTACGAAACAATAGGAGAGACACGTATTAAAGAGAAGCGACCTCGTATCAACGAAGAGATCCGCGGTGATGTTATCCGCGTGATCGAAGACGGCGGCGGACAATTAGGAGTGATGTCCCCCAAAGAAGCATATGCAATTGCCCTGCAAAGAGGGAAGGATCTGATCGAAGTAGTGCCGACGGCGAATCCGCCGGTCTGCAAGATCATGGATTTCGGAAAGTTCAAATACGAGATCCAGAAGAAAGAGAAACTGCAGAAGAAGCATCAGCATGTCTCACAGCTCAAGGAATTGCGGTTCCATCCGAACACGGACACGCACGATTT
>CALROS020000239.1:0-4002 GCA_943369855.1 Chitinophaga pinensis
ATCCTTGATCTTCTTCTTCGTCCGCGCTTTCAGTTTCTCCCAGTCCGGACTGCCGAGTTTGTTCAGCTTCGGTTCATGTCCTTCGGATGAGGAATATTTCTGGATGCGGGTGATGTAGTTCAGATTGACGAAGAGCGTCCCTTTTTCCGCATACTCCAGTTTCGCCACTTCCTGTTCCGCACCGCCGACCTTGATCTTCTCGAGTCCAAGGAACTTACCGATACCGTGATCGATGTGTGTGACGTAATCCCCTTTGCGGAGCGCCTGCAGTTCCTTCGATGAGAGTCCTTTGAACCGTTTCCGTTTCCGTTCCGCCCGCGCTTTGATGCGGTTGAAGATCTCGTGCTCGGTGAAGATAACGGTCTTTGCGGATTCGAAGACGAAGCCGGAGTGGAAGGATTCTGTTGAGTAGATGAGTCGTAGAGTCGTGGAGTCGGGGAGTCCTGGAGTAGTGGAGTCGTGAAGATCTTCATCATTTCGACCGGCGAAATCGTCACCGTCTGAAATCTGATCTCTGACATCTGACATCTCATTGTCCGTCTGCTCGATCAGGTCCTGGATGCGTTCAAGTTCTTCCTTGCGGTCCGAGGTGATAACGACATCGAATCCTCTGTCGGAATATTCGGCGATCTTCTCGCGAAGCACTTTCATACTGCCGTTCACGCTCGGCTGGGACTGGGAACGGAAGTCGATCTGAGCGTCGGAAGATTGAAATGGGGAATGGATGTATCGCGAAAACTCTGCAAGATCCTTCTGAACTTCATCGAACGAAAAGTCTGTGGTAAGTCCTTCACTCCCGAGTTCGATGAATTCCTTTTCCAGCAGCGACGGATCCTCACAGAAGACGGTCGTCTCAGCGGAAAAATACGACAGCAGCGATACTTTTTTCGACTGCTCCAGCTGAATGCCTTCCTGCGGCTCCTTCTTTCTCAGCACATCGGGGATGAGACTGACAGCGTGGAGTTCGCGGATGGAGCGCTGCGAAAGGACCTCGAATTCGCGGATGGATTCGACCGTATCCCCCCAGAATTCGATACGGACGGGATGCTCGCCGATGAACGGGAAAATATCAAGAATGCCGCCGCGGACGGCGAAGTCGCCGTAGGTCTCGACGAATTGTTTCCGTTCGAATCCATATTCCGATAATTGTGAGAGCAGTTCCTCGAAGTTCCGGTCCGACTTTACGGAAAGTTCGATGACCGAGCGGGAGAATTCCTGACGCTCCGGAAGTCCGAATCCGAGCGCAGTAGCGTGCGTGATATAGACGGCGGGAGTGTTGGACTGCAGCGCTTTCATCGTCTCGATCTGCGAGAGCGGTGCAGACATATCCATCGCCTGCGACGCATGCTGATGGTCCACAATGCAGAGACGGACCAACGCATCGCCGAGGATGGTCACGCAGTCATCGCGGAGTTTTTCCGCACGTTCCTCGTCTTCCACCACCACCAGCACCTGGCCGTTCGCCTGACGGAACAGTGCAGCTGCGACGAACGCCCAGAGTGAACCGGCAATGCCGTGCAGCAGCGCCGGCTGTTCCGGCGAGACATTCACTGCATTCAGTTTGCGGAACAGTTCCGAATCGAAGATCTTTGTGTTGATATCACCCGTCATTCTTGCCGTTTTCCGTTCATTTAAAACGCACTAACCCCTGCCGGCGAGTTCGGAAGAAGTCGTCAGCACGGGTAACGGTATAAAGGTAAAAAAATTATTCGTGAAAGAGAAAAGAATTCAGAGAAGCTCAGGATCCGTATCAATCGTGTTTGTCTCTGCTCGGCGTAAATCTCATTGTCAGCAAGTTGCCACTCCCAAAGGGATGCCTTTGGCAAAAGACACCAAGGCCCGCCAAACGACGTGGCGGGCAGGCACGAAATCCCATAGAAATGAAAACGGCGGGAATTACTTATTGCGGTGCGGACAAGCTTTCTACTATTGACTGCGTTCTGTCCGCATCCCAGTTGCGAAGCGGAACGGCGCGGAGAAGTTCCATGGATGGAGTGAACGTATAAAGGTAGCCTACGAAGTCGATAGACGGCAGCAATGTATATTGCGCAATCACCTTTTGATGATCAGCGATGGTATTGATCAGCAGAACGGGAACGAAATTCCTTTTGATGATCTGCTTCACATTCTTATTCTGGAACGCACGCTGCATTTCCATCACTTTAAGTGAATCGTGGAGTGCAAGAATGATGAGTGTCTTTTTTGTGTTCTGCGCTTTGACCCTCGCTTCATTGAATTCATCCCAATGGACGAACTCGGAAAGCGAAGTATCAGCGATCCAGTCCATAAACGCAGCGGCATCCATGTATCCGACATGCCGTTTCACTTCTGCATTCTCCGAACGAAGAAGGAGCGATGTCGGCATTGCCGTAACATTGAATTCATCCTTCATCTTTGCGCCGAGATCCGGATCATCACCATTCACGCGCACAGCGATCACGCCCTCCGTTAAAGCAGCGATCACCGTGTCATTCGCAAATGTTATCCGATCCATCCTCTTGCACGGAGCGCACCATTCCGCGTAGACATCCACATAGACGAATTTATGCTCCGCCTTCGCCCGTTGGAACGCCGTCTCGTACGGCACCCACTGCACGGAGGAATGCGTCGGGTAATATTCAATCACAGCAGCGGCGATCGCGCAAAGGATGCCGACGAGAGCTGTGATCTTCATGATATGGTCAGGGCGCTGTTCCATTCGTTATTCCGATCCCGTATCGACAACAATGCGGTTGACGGAATAGAGCGTCCACGCAAACGAGATCATCAGCGCCGCTGTTCCCCACAACAATTCAGCCGCCGGGAATGTCTGCTGTGTCATGATCACATTCTTGGCATCGTCAAAACCGCCCGGGAAAAGATAATCCTGCAGAACAACCGCCCATTTCATATCCCAATAATTCCTCATCACAATGAATCCGATCGCCTGGCTGAACGAGTACCACGCAAGGACGAAGTATCCGTTGAATGATCCGGGAATTGTGCACGAGACAAGTGCAGACAGGATGACCATCAACAGCAGATGCAGCACTTTCAACATGAAGACCACCGCTGTTTGGGCGATATCGTATTTCAATACCATTTTTGCGTTGAACGATATAACGAGCAGATCAACAGAAAGAGAAATGAGGAATACGATCAGAATGGAAATAAAGACAACAAGGATCTTCGTGATGATATACTGTTCACGCGTCACCGAACGGATGAGCAGCGTGCGGAGCCAGCCGCTCTTCACATCGGCACTGACGATACCGGCAGTGAAGATAATGAATGAAAGGAAGATGACGACAATATCGGCGGAATCGATGAATGTTGAAAGCTCTTTGATGTTTCCTGTCTGCACGCTCCCCAGCGTCACCAAGGAGATCAGGATCAGCGGTACGGTCAACATCAGCATTCCGGTACTCCAGAACCGTTTGAACTCCGCTGTGAACAGGATCGAATAGATCTTCATCATTTCGTCCCCTTCATACCGATCTTCGTCCGGAACAACTGTTCAAGATGTCCGGGACCGACATCCTTCATCGGCGAATCATCGATGACGGTACCGTCACTGATGAAGATGATACGGTCGCAGACCGATTCCACTTCCGTCAGATGATGAGAACTGAACAGGACGGTCAATCCTGTGTTCTTCTTCTCCGCCAGAAAATCACGAAGAACAAATACGGAGGGCGGATCGAGCGCGGCGGTCGGTTCATCAAGGAAGACGAGTTTGGGTGAGCCGAGGAATGCGAGGACCAACTCCAGTTTTTGCCGCATTCCTTTCGAGAGCGAAGCAAGAGGACGCTCATACGCATCGAGCAGTTCGAACGTCCCGAGCAGTTCTTTGATATGATCTTCGGCTTGACCGATGCCGATAAGGTCCGCATGAAATTTCAGAAATGAACGGACAGTAACATTCTTCGAGCGGAATTGCGAATCCGCCTGATACCCGATCATCGAACGGGCACGGAGCGATTCGGGATGTTCACCGAACAGCGTCACCGAGCCGGTGTCGGA
>CALROS020000240.1:0-3999 GCA_943369855.1 Chitinophaga pinensis
TGTCGCCCAGAAAAGATTGAACAGAGGCAGCAACAAGGCTTCACCGAATCGTTCCGCTGAGCCGGTCACGGCAAAGAATCCGCCAAGCGGTCCCATCGCTAGTCCCATTCCCACACCAAAGTGCGCAAGGGGAGTGAACCGCTTTAAATAGGGATAAATAATGAAAACTATGAGCGGGATCGGGGATAAATAGAAGCAAAAGTCGGAGATCATCTTCGCAGAGATCAAATACATCGCCATTCCCACGAGCAGAACGCCGTAACTTTCCGTTAAGTTCATCTTCCCGCTTGCCAACTCACGGTTGATCGTACGGGGATTCTGCTTATCAATTTCACGGTCAATGATGCGGTTGAGCGTCATTGCCACCAGACGTGCACCGACAGCCGCCGTCAGAACGAGGGTCAATAACAGGAGTGAAGGTCTTTCTTTTGATGCAAGGAACACGCCGCTATAGATCATCGGAAGGGAGAAAAGCGTGTGTTCTATTTTAATAAACGATAGATATTTTTTCAAATTTTAACTGCTCATTGTGATAATTCCTGTAAAGGTACCGAAATTTTGCCGTTTTACAAAGGTGAATTTTTGGAGCGATTGGTCTTCTTTGCTCGAGCGTGAAAAAATTCGTATATTCAGTATAAATTTTGAATTGAAGGAGCAGAATGTACAATATAACATTGATTCCCGGCGACGGCATCGGTCCAAGCATTACCGAAGCAACCGTCCGTGTGATCGAAGCGACCGGTGTTGATATCAAATGGGATGAGCAATTTGCGGGAATGGCCGGCATCGAAAAACATAAGGATCCTATCCCCGAGCAGACCATTGCCTCAATAGCGCAGAACAAAGTGGCATTGAAAGGTCCTCTCACAACCCAGTTGGGAAAAGGTTTCCGCAGCGTGAACGTTGCTATGCGGAAGGAATTCGATCTCTATATTAATCTTCGTCCTGCAAAATCGTTCGAGGGGGTCCCGTCACGGTATTCCAACGTTGATATTGTGATGTTCCGTGAGAATATCGAGGAATTCTACTCAGGAATTGAGCATTACATCGATGCCCAAAAGAGTGCGGCGGAAACGATCGGTATCATCACTCGCTATGGAAGCGAGCGGATCGTCCGTGCAGCGTTCGAATATGCAAGGAAGTTCAATCGGAAAAAGGTCTCGATCGTCCACAAAGCGAATATTATGAAATTCACCGGGGGATTGTTCCTTGAAGTCGGGAAAAAAGTGGCGGAAGAATTCCCCGAGATCCAGTGCAACGACGTGATCATCGATAATATGGCAATGCAGCTGGTTCTGAATCCCAACCAGTATGATGTGATCGTGACGACGAATCTGTTCGGTGATATCCTTTCCGATCTTTGTTCGGGACTCGTCGGCGGACTTGGTGTCGCACCGGGAGCGAACATCGGGAAAGATGCAGCTATTTTCGAAGCGGTCCACGGCAGCGCACCTGACATAGCGGGAAAAGATATTGCAAATCCCTCTGCCTTGATCCTTGGAGCGGCGATGATGCTGAATCATCTCGGAGAAACGGTGGCGGCGGAGAAGATCTACAAAGCCATCCGTGAGACATTGATGAATTCGAAGGAAGTGACCCGAGATCTGAATCCCAACTCAACGGTAGGGACGAAGCAATTTGCGGAGTTCATTGTGCAGCATATCAAAACAAATTAAAAATTTAGAAGGTGTTAGGTCTTAGGTATTAGGCACTAGTAACAGCTTAATAACTAGATGCGAGACCTAATACCTAGTACCTAATCCCTAACACCTGTTCTTAATGCAAATTGGAAAAATCAATATCGACCGCCCTTTGATCCTCGCTCCGATGGAGGATGTCACCGACATGCCGTTCAGACTCGTCTGCAAGCGTCTTGGTGCCGACATTATGTATACGGAGTTCGTCAATTCGGACGGATTGATACGGAATAACAAGAAGACATTCGAGAAAATGCGGTTCCTCGAAGAGGAGCGGACATTCGGGATACAGATCTACGGCGGCGATGAGAATGCGATGGAGGGGGCGGCGAAACTGGCGGATTCCCTGAATCCTGACATTATCGATGTGAATGCCGGATGCTGGGTGAAGCAGGTGGCAGGACGCGGAGCCGGTGCGGGATTGCTGAAGGATATCCCGAGGATGCAGCGACTCGTGACGAATGTCGTGAAAGCGACGAACATCCCGGTGACAGTGAAGACTCGTCTTGGCTGGGACGAATCATCCATCAAGATCATTGAAGTAGCGAAGATGCTTGAAGGGATAGGAGTGCAGGGGTTGACCGTTCACTGCAGAACGCGTTCACAGGGACATAACGGCGATCCCGATTATTCCTGGATTCCAAAGATCAAAAGAGAAGTGTCGATTCCTGTCTTTATCAATGGCAGTCTCGTTGAACCGAAGCAGATCAAGGATGTATTTGATGAAACCGGATGCGACGGAGTGATGATCGGCCGCGGTGCGATCTACAATCCCTGGATCTTTGCCGATGTGAAACATTATTTTGCGACCGGTGAACTGATGCCGAAACGCACACTCGCTGAGCGGATCGAAAAATGCATTGAACTGCTGACGCTTTCCGTGGAACGAAAAGGAGAGAAGAGGGCAGTGATCGAGATGCGGAAATTCTATATCGGTTACCTTAAAGGAGAACCGAATGCAGCGAAACTCCGTAATTTTTTGATGCAGTTCTACGAAGCGGCTCCGATCATCGACATCCTTCAGTCCGTAAAAGAAAAAGGGGTCATCGAAGAGGAACGTTTCCAGTTGAATCAGGAAACCGCGTAAATTCATACTCATTGCTCCGAGTTAGGACCGCTGATTCAAAA
Source organism: Chitinophaga pinensis (assembly GCA_943369855.1). Taxonomy (GTDB): domain Bacteria; phylum Bacteroidota; class Ignavibacteria; order UBA10030; family UBA8401; genus UBA8401. Next base: position 2,826 of record CALROS020000240.1, read on the forward strand.
TCCGCTTGCACTTTCCTGCAAACTTCCTTATCTAAGATACATACGTTCCATCGATATCTGAAAAGCTCCCGCAAAAGTGAATAACCGTTGAATGTTTTGATCTTCCAAACACTTTGCGTCTTACCGCCTTTGCGAGAGATACATTTTACGATGGCCGTGTGATCTCTTCCACTAATTTTGAGTTTTAATGATCGCTTTTATTGTCGGATTTATCATCGGTTATTTGACGACCATCCCGATCGGTCCAATCAATATCGCCGTAGTGATGAAAGCTTTGAGAAATCACACCGCACAGGCGCTTTTGATCGGTGTCGGTTCGGCTTTTATGGATGTTCTATACTGCGGTGCTGCGGTCTTCGGTGTCGGTTCGCTCGTTACAAATCCCACGATCGATACGATCTTCAGAGTTTCAACCTTCGCGATCTTCTTTGTTTACGGACTCAAAACCACCTTTGGAAAACTCCCGGAAACACATTTTCAGCCAAGCGAGGATGATGTCCCCGGATTCAAACGGTATTTCCTCCTCGGTGTGGCGATGTATTTCTCGAATCCTTCGTTCCTTGCGTATTGGATCACCATCGGCGGTATCGTTCACGGCTACAAAGTGATCGAATCGACAATGCTCAATAACGCACTGTTCGCTCTCGGAACGGGAGCCGGAGTGACGGTCTGGTTCTTCACGCTGGTTGAATTAGTGGAACGGCAGAAGATGAAGTTCGAAGTGGACCGAATCCGCAAGATCACGCGGTTCTTTGGATTGGTCCTTTTAGTTGTGAGCTCGGTGCTGGGGTGGAATTTAGTGAAAGAATTCGTGCTGCATAGGTAGATTGACGCCTTAAGTTGACCGTCACCTTAAAGGTGACGGTCAACTTAGAGAAGAAGCTTTTCTATCCTCATTTTATCCTCCGTTTTATATTCTCGCACGAAATCCTTATAATTTTCATTTGAATTGAACTGTTGTAAAACGTATTTCGAATTGATACTGATATCAGAATCATTCCCCAAATATGTACCGCAACTGCTGAATTCCCATTCCTCAGGTAACTTCACTAATCCTGCTCGTGCCGGATTCAGATGAACATACCGTGAAAGATGGAGAAGATATTCATCGGAATCGATCTTCTTCATCTTATATTTCCCTTCAAAAAGATGTCCTGTTTTGCCGTATGCTTTA
>CALROS020000241.1:0-3997 GCA_943369855.1 Chitinophaga pinensis
GCGACGGCGAGCAATCACCCGGCGCAAGCATGAACTTTATTGAAAAGATCCGCATGGCGAAGCAGCTCGAACAGCTGCAGGTGGATGTGATGGAAGCGGGATTTCCGATCGCCAGCGAAGGGGATTTTGAATCGGTGAGGGAGATCGCGAAACAGATCCGCACCGTAACGGTGGCAGGATTGTGCCGTGCAAACGACAACGACATCGACAGAGCGTGGGAAGCACTGAAGTATGCACAGAAGCCGCGCATCCACACGTTCATCGCAACGTCAGACATTCATTTAAAATACAAGTTGAAAAAATCACGGGAAGAAGTTCTCGAAGCAGCCGTCAAAGCTGTGCGCCGTGCAAAGTCGTACTGTGACGATGTCGAGTTCTCCTGCGAAGATGCATCCCGAAGTGATATCAATTTTCTCTGTGCGATTGTCGAAGCGGTGATCAACGAAGGGGCGACGGTCGTCAACATTCCTGATACAGTCGGATATTCTATACCGACGGAATACGGTGCCATCATCAAAGCGCTCACTGAACGTGTACCAAACATCGGCAAAGCGATCGTCAGTGTTCATTGCCACAACGATCTCGGATTAGCAGTGGCGAACTCCCTTGCCGGCGTGATGAACGGCGCACGTCAGATCGAATGCACCATCAACGGCATCGGCGAACGGGCGGGAAATGCGTCGCTGGAAGAGATCGCGATGGCCATCCACACCCGCAGCGAAGCACTGAAGGTGAATACGAACATCAACACCGAAGAGATCTACCGGACGAGCAAGATGCTGGTCTCGTTGACCGGAATGCACATTCAGCGGAACAAAGCGATCGTCGGCGACAACGCCTTCGCACACGAAGCTGGCATCCATCAGGACGGTATGCTGAAGAATCCGCTCACGTACGAGATCATGACTCCCGCAAGCGTCGGCATCAAGCACAGCACACTCATACTCGGAAAACATTCCGGCCGTCACGCGCTGAAGCAGCGGTATGAAGAACTTGGGTATAAATTGTCCGCAGAAGAATTGGAGAAAGCATATGTTCTCTTCACTAAAGTAGCGGATGAAAAGAAACAGGTGTTCGATGATGATCTGGTCGCGATCCTTCAGGATGAAGTGTCCGAAGTGGAAGAGACGTATAAGATCGAAGCACTGCAGGTAACGAGCGGACTCAACATTCTTCCGACAGCAACAGTCGGACTGAAAAAAGGGGATAAGATCCTTCAGGATTCATCCACCGGCGACGGTCCTGTTGACGCCGCATACCGCGCCATCGAACGCATCACCGGCATCAAAGCGGACCTGCTTGATTATTCCATTAAATCCGTTGCATGGGGACAGGATGCCATCGGCGAAGTGTTCGTGAAGATCGCCATCGATGGATATGTATTCAACGGCCGCTCTGCCAGTACGGATGTGATCACGGGAAGCGTTAAAGCGTATGTGAACGCGCTCAATCATGCCGTTTCGGCACGGTTCAGGAAACAACAGGCAACGAATGAGAATGTCGGTGTTTAAGAACATCTCACACAAAGACCCGCCAAAACGACGGCGGGCAGGCACAAAGTAAAACATTATAGAAAGAAGAATTGTATGGCGATGACCATCACTGAAAAGATCCTTGCAAAACATTCCGGACGGAACGCTGTTCAACCCGGCGACAATGTCTGGATCGATGTCGACGTTCTGATGACGCACGATGTGTGCGGTCCGGGAACATTCGGCATCTTCAAACGCGAATTCGGGAACGATGCGAAGGTGTGGGACAAGGATAAACTTGTTGTCATCCCCGATCATTACATCTTCACGAAGGATATGCACGCGAACCGCAACATCCAGATCCTCCGCGACTTCGCGAAAGAGCAGGACCTTCCGCATTATTACGATGTCGGCACGGATCGCTATAAAGGTGTTTGTCACGTTGCAATGCCCGAAGAAGGATTCACTCGTCCCGGCGAAGTGCTGTTTGGAACGGACTCGCACACATGTACCGCCGGAGCATTCGGTGAATTTGCGACAGGTATCGGGAACACGGATGCAGCATTCGTTCTCGGTACCGGAAAACTGTGGGTGAAAGTCCCGGAGACGATGAAGTTCATCTTCGAAGGAACAATGCCGAAATATTTGATGGCAAAGGACCTGATCCTCGCCGTGATCGGAAAGATCGGTGTGGACGGCGCAACATACCGCGCGATGGATTTCTGCGGAACAACGATCGACTCCATGACCATGGAAGACCGGATGACCCTCTGCAATATGGTGATCGAAGCCGGCGGAAAGAACGGCATCTGCGCACCGGATAAGACGACGACCGATTACGTCCGCGCACGCACGAACAAGCAGTTCGAATGTTTCTATAATGATAATGATGCGAAGTATCATTCCGTTCACCGCTTCAACGTGAGCGAGATCGAGCCGACCGTCGCTAAACCGCACTCGCCGGACAACAAGGCGGCAGTGAGCGAGGTCGCCGGAACACGTCTCGACCGCGCATACATCGGCAGCTGCACCGGAGGAAAGATCTCGGATTTCATCGCGGCGGCGGAAGTGATGTACGGCGAGAAAGTGAAGATCGATACGTTCATCGTCCCCGCAACAACGGATGTGGCGAAAGAGATCAGAACATTGACAGTGAAGGACAAGACCGTCATGCAGATCTTCGAGGAAGCGGGATGCCGCATCGGTGATTCTTCCTGCGCCGCGTGTCTCGGCGGTCCGTCCGACACGTTCGGCCGGTTGAACAATGCTGAGGTCTGTATCTCATCAACGAACCGGAATTTCCCCGGACGCATGGGTTCGAAGAATTCGCAGGTGTATCTTGCTTCACCGTACACCGTGGCGGCATCCGCAGTGAAAGGTGTCATCACCAATCCGCGGGAGTTCTTCCAGTAGTAATCCGTCGGACAATCGTCCGGCAGCGGTACAAAGTTGATGTTCGCAATGCAATTTTCCCGTATATTCAGTGAGAATATCACATTACAGGAGTTCTATGCGTTGGTACATCCGCTCTAAGATCCACAAAGCTACAGTGACAGAGGCGAATCTCACGTACACCGGCAGCATCACCATCGACCAGGACCTGATCGAGATGGTCGGACTTCACGAGGGGGAAAAAGTGCTGGTCACCAGCAATACCTCCGGTGCACGGCTTGAAACGTACGTGATCGTGGGACCGCGCGGTTCGGGAGTGATCTGCATGAACGGCGCAGCGGCGCATCTGATCAAAGAAGGTGAAGAGATCATCATTATGGGATTTGAGCTTTCCGAGACACCGCTCAAACCGACCATGATCCTGGTGGACAAGCAGAACAAATTTTTTCAGAATCTATAATTCGGATGGACCATCGTCGAACCTTCGGAGACGCTGTTCACTCCGAAGGTTTTTTATTTCTATAAAGGAGCAGTATGAAAGAGATCATTTCGGGAAAAGCATTCGTTCTCGGCAACGATATCGATACGGACCAGATCATTCCCGCCGCCCATCTTGTGTATAAACTCGACGATCCGGAAGAGAAGAAGAACTACGGAAAATTCGCGTTCTCCGGTGTTCCTATCGCACAATCAGGACTTCCGCAGGGAAATATTCCCTTCATCAAAGAAGGAACATGGCAGAGCGACTACACCATCGTCATCGGCGGCAAGAACTTCGGGTGCGGTTCGTCCCGTGAGCATGCTCCGTTCGCGCTGCAGGTTGCCGGTATTGAAGCGGTCATCGCCGAAGGATATGCGAGGATCTTCTACCGCAATTCCATCGACGGAGCGTTCGTTGCACCGTTCGAATCCGTCGAGCAGTTGTCGAAGGAAGTCCGCACCGGCGATGAACTGGAACTTGATACGACCAAATGCGTGTTGAAGAATCTCACGCAGAAGAAAGAATACCAGCTGAAGCCGCTCGGCGACATCGAACACATCCTGCGCGGCGGAGGAATTTTTGAGTATGCACGCAAATCCGGAATGCTGCAAAAAGCATGATTCACCACGGAGTGCACGGAGAACACGGAGAA
>CALROS020000242.1:0-3996 GCA_943369855.1 Chitinophaga pinensis
ACTTGGCGTGAAGACGGAAAAATCCTTCATTAAAGTGGATAAGAACCTCAAGACCAATATCGACGGTATCTATGCGATCGGCGACGTTGCCGGTCCGCCGTGTCTTGCTCACAAAGCATCCCATGAGGGCATCGTCTGCGTTGAAGCGATCGCCGGAAAGCATCCGCATGCTGTGGATTATGAGAACATCCCCGGTTGCACATACTGCCAGCCGCAGGTTGCGAGTGTCGGTTTGACCGAAGAAAAAGCTCGCGCCACGGGAAAAGAGATCAAAGTAGGACGGTATCCATTCCGCTCTCATGGTAAAGCGCTTGCAATGAATGAGACCGAAGGAATGGTCAAGTTGATCTTCGATGCAAAATACGGCGAACTGCTCGGCGCACACATCATCGGACCGGAAGCAACTGAAATGATCGCTGAACTCGTGACCGCTCGTGCGTTGGAAACAACAGCCGAACAGCTGTATAATACTATCCACGCGCATCCGACACTGTCGGAAGGTGTGATGGAAGCAGCGCTCGATGCTTACGGACGTGCACTGCATATTTAAAATAAGTATGTGTCCTGTCAGATCGTTGCGATCTCACAGGAATTAACTGATATATAATGATGAAACAATTGCTCGTTGTCGATATTGGAAGAACAAGATACGCCGATGCGTGGGAACTGCAGAAGAAGGTCTTTACTGCACGACTTAAACGCCGCATCAGCGATGTCTTGTTGTTGACAGAGCACGATCCTGTCTTTACACTCGGTAAAGGAGCGGATGAAAATCATCTCCTGGCCAATGAGAATGAATTGAGTGAAAAGAAGATCGATATGTTCTGGATCGACCGCGGCGGTGATGTCACGTTCCATGGTCCCGGACAGATCGTCGGTTATCCGATCCTCGATCTGAACGAACATTATCAGGATATTCACCGTTATCTTCGGGATATCGAAGAGATGATCATCCGTACCCTCAAAGAATACGGGATCGAATCCGGAAGGGAAAAAGAGTTCACGGGCGTCTGGGTGAAGAACGAAAAGATCGCTGCACTCGGTGTAAAAGTAAGCAAATGGATCACCATGCACGGATTTGCATTCAATGTCGGTACCGACCTGTCATTCTTTGACAGGATCATTCCCTGCGGGATCTTTCACAAAGGTGTGACATCGCTTCATAATGTTCTCGGCAGACCGGTTGAGATCAAAGAGGTCCATCAGTTCTTGATCCATCATTTCTCACAGATCTTTTCATTGGAGGTCAAACAGATCTCCTATGATGAACTTGTATCACTGCTTCACCACCATGAAGCCGCAATAGAGGAGCACTAAAGAAATGGCGTCAAAAAAATCCGACGTGTTGGAAAGAACTACATCGGCAAAGACCGGTACCGCAATCGTTTCGTCGAACGGCAAGAATGGTGTGCTGAATACAGAACGGCTATTGTTCGCTTACCGGACAATGCTGCTCGCGCGTTTCATCGACGAGAAAGAGATGAATCTTCTTAAGCAGGGGAAGATCCTTTTTCACATCAGCGGACCTGGACACGAAGCGGCTCAGGTTGCCATCGCCATGGCGATGAAACCGGGATATGATTGGTCCTATCCGTATTACCGCGATCTGGCATTTTCGCTTGCCATGGGTTCCACTGCAAAAGATATTCTCTGTGAGAACATGCACCGCATCGAAGGTCCTTCGTCACATGGACGTCAGATGCCGTCACATTACGGCGATAAACGGTATCGGATCGTCGGTCAGTCATCACCGACCGGAACGCAGTATCTGCAGGCGGTAGGAACAGCGATGGGATCACGGAAAGAAGGGAACGATGAAGTGACGTACGTTTCCTCCGGTGAAGGTGCTACGAGTGAGGGAGAATTTGCAGAAGCAGTTGCATGGGCCAGCCGCGAAAAATTCCCTGTGATATTCTGCGTGCAGAATAATAAGTTTGCGATCTCTGTTCCGGTGAAGGATCAGATCGCCGGCGGGTCGGTTGCACGGTTATACGCCGGATACCCGAGTTTGAAGACGTTCGATGTTGACGGAACGGATTTCATCGAATCATACCGAACAGCAGTCGAAGCTGTAGAATATTGCAGAAGCGGTAACGGTCCCGCAATGATTGAAGCGCACTGCGTGAGATTATTCCCGCATTCATCCTCCGATGATCCGAAGAAGTACATGACGGCAAAGGAGATCGAGGATGATAAAGCGAAGGACCCGATCCCGAAATTCGAAAAGTATCTTACGGACAATGGATATTGTTCTGCGAAAGAATTGGAAACGATCCGCGCAGAAGTGAAGAAGGAAGTGGAAGATGCTGCGGATTACGCTGAAGCGGCAGCGAGTCCAACCGCCGATACAGCGGAGAGGAATGTTTTCTCGCCGGTCATCAATATCCCGAAAGAGAATTTTGCCGAACCGGTGCATGCCGGCGGAAGTATCGTGATGGTGGATGCGATCAATCACGCGCTCCACGAAGAGATGAAACGCAATCCGAAGATGCTTGTCTACGGAGAGGATGTGGCGGACGGAAAAGGCGGCGTATTCACAGCCACGAAGAATCTCACCAATAAGTTCGGCGTTGAACGGTGTTTCAATTCTCCTCTAGCCGAGGCGAGCATCATGGGCACCGCGATCGGTCTTGCGGTGCGCGGATTCAAACCGGTCGTTGAGATCCAGTTCGGTGATTATATCTGGCCTGCATTCATGCAGATCAAAGATGAACTGGTGCACATGCGGTACCGTACGGATGGAGATTGGAGTTGTCCCGTCGTCATCCGCGTTGCAACCGGCGGTTATATCCGCGGCGGACTTTATCACAGTCAAAGTATTGAAGGATTCTTTACGCACATTCCTGGGTTGTGGGTCGCAATGCCGTCCAACGCCGCGGATGCGAAAGGATTGTTAAAGACTGCAATCCGTGAGGATAATCCTGTCCTTTTCTGTGAGCACAAAGGATTATATCGTCAGCAGTTCGCTGCTTCTCCGGAACCGGATGATAATTATTGTCTGCCGTTCGGTATCGGAAAAGTGAAACGGGAAGGAACTGATATTACGGTTGTGACGTGGGGATTCATGGTACAGCGTTCCATCGAGGCGGCGAGAAAGTTGGAAGAGAAAGGGGTCAGTGTGGAAGTGATCGATCTTCGAACATTGATCCCGTGGGATAAAGAACTTGTATTCAATTCTGTCCGGAAAACCGGAAAGGTTCTTGTCGTCCACGAGGATACGAAGACCGGCGGATACGGCGCTGAGATCGGCATGCAGATCGCCGAAGAATGTTTTGAATATCTTGATGCACCGCTGGCGAGAGTTGCGGCACTCGATGCACCGATACCGTTCGCTCCGGCGCTTGAGAACTCCGTTCTTCCGCAGGAACATCATATCACCAGTGCGCTGGAAAAATTGGCGGCATTTTAATCACGAGAAATTATTTTCATGGCATCAGGAAAGAAACATAATGCAGCGCCGGCGTCAACTCCAACTCAGAATTCATTCGAATTGACTGACGAGCAATATCTTCAGTTGTACTATTACATGAGATTGACCCGAGAATTCGAAGAATCGATCCTGAAACTATATCGACAGGGAAAGATCGTCGGCGGTGCTTATACCGGCAATGGAAATGAAGCAACTGCGGTCGGCAGTGCGTTCGCACTCGAGAAGCAGGATTATCTTTTCCCGATGCACCGCGATATGGGGGCTCATCTTGTAAAGGGACAGACACTCCGGAACCTGATGCTTCAGCATCTTGGTCGAGGGAATTCGCTTTCGAAAGGGAGGGACGGTACAGGACATTATGCCGATCCTGCATTGAGGATCTATGGAAATATCAGTCATCTCGGTGCCATGATCCCGATGGCGGCAGGCGTGGCATTAGCGAGCAAACTTCGGAAGGAGAAGTCCGTTGCCTTAACGTATATCGGGGACGGCGGAAGCAATGTCGGAGATGTCCATGAATCTCTGGCGATGGCTTCGGTGATGAAACTTCCGCTCGTGCTGATCAT
>CALROS020000243.1:0-3991 GCA_943369855.1 Chitinophaga pinensis
CGTAATGCTGTCGGTGTATGAACTGAGACGGGAACATCAGTCCCTCGAAGATGCGGTCGGAGCATCCGATCCGTATCTGCAGGTGAAGATCGACCGGAAACTCTCGGGCAATCTCAGCTCGTTCACCTATCCGCAAAGCGCAGCGCCGAGACCCGGGGTGGAATTCATCCGCGGACCGCGGCAGCTTGAACGGGGAAAGATGTATGTGATCGTGCTCGACGGAATCGCGACGGCGTTCGGGTTCGATGTCGCACCGATCCGAACGATCCGTTCTTTCGCCATCGCGGATCCTCAGGGACAGGTCGTGATCAATGTGCTGCAAACGACCTTCAGCGGCGGAGAATTCCAAAATATCTACAATTTCATTCAGGACCAGAATCTGCAGCTCAATGCAAACGGGATCACCCTGAATGGTGTCGCATTGAGTCCGCAGGACCTGCAGAAATTACTGATGGAGAACAAAGACAGGATCATCTCCGTCCGCTTCGAAGATTAAGAGGAAAAGGAACTCCTATGAAACGACAGATAATATTTGCTGCTTTCCTCCTTCTTGCGTGCACGTTCACCGCATCCGCACAGAAGCAGAAAGCGGTCGCGACCATCTTCAAACCCGTCGGCACCGTTGAACTGAAATCCGGCACGAACGACTGGGTCCCGGCCAAGCCCGCCACACCGCTGCTTGCCGGCGATATCGTCCGCACACGCGAGAATTCCTTCGCCATCATCAAGTTCCTCGAGAACTCCATTGTGCGCGTACAGGAGAAATCGGAAGTGACCATCAGCGGGACGATCGCGAAAGGCGAGTTCTCCAAGAATGTCGATATCCGGAACGGTGAGGTTGGATTCCAGGTGAAGAAACGTCCCAATGAAAAATTCGAATTCACCACTCCGACCTCCGTTGCATCGATCCGGGGAACGAGCGGACTGCTCATCGCCGGACAGGACAGTAATGATGTGCTGATCCTCGGCACGGGGAACATCGATTTCAAGAATCTCATCTCGAATACCATCCTGAATGTGAAAGCAGGCCAAACGGCGTATTCCATGGCGGACGGTTCCATCAAAGCGGAAGAATCATCGCCTGAAGATAAACGGCTGATGAATAAGGGAACAACGGACAGCATCCGTTCCGAAGGTTCAAATCAGGGAGCACCGAAGGATTCATCGACATCAACCACCGGCATTACGCTGGGTCTTACCATCAACGCGCCGGTCGGAAAAGAGAACAAAGACCTCACCGTAACGGTCGAAGTGACGCAGTCATCCATCACTCTCGATTCGCTCAAGAATTCCGGCGGAGAGATCACGTTCTTCTATAGAGCAAAAGCGGACCAGGCATTCAAAGTGCAGAAGAGCGGACTGAAAGAGCGGTCCACAAAGTTCATGATCCCCGCGGCCGATGTATTCGCACCGACGATCGCGGTATATGCTTCGCTCACACTGAAGGATGGGTCGGAATTCACGGTGCCGGCCGCTTCTGCCGAGACAAATCCGATCGCTCTTCCCATCCAGGCAGGTCAGAAGAATGAGCTTCGAGTTCCGTTCACCGATCCGAGCGGAAAACGGAAGACCATGATCATCGAATACAAATAGTACACTGCACCTGCACGGTGCACATCATTGCGGAACGCTTGCAACTCTATGCCAGTTTTGATAGATTTCAAGCGTTCGTTTTTTTCAACCGAAATCTCCAATGAATCTGATCCCGCGCGCTCTGTTATTTTCTTTATTCATCTCACTGCCTCTGAGCGCGCAGATCAATCTCTATCTGAAGAATGTCCGTCCGTTGACCGTCACCGAACGACGTCCTTTCTCTCTCTCCATAGAACTTCAGCAGTCCTCTGAACTCTCCCGTGTGACGGTCTATTACCGCCAGTTCGGACAGTCGGAATACCGAGCACAGGAAATGCAGATCATGCGTGATTCGGCAGTGACGGAGATCCCCGGAGCCGATGTTGCCGCACCGTTCATCGAATTCTATATTGTGGCGAATTCTCAGTCCGGGACCATTGAATCATATCCGGCTGATAATCCGAATGTGAGTCCGTCGCGTATCACCGTCGAACCGGAACCGATTGCCCCTCCTTCGGAAGTGATCATTCTCAGTCCGGATGACGGCGAACAGGTGAAAGAAGGAGAAACATACATCTCACTGTCATTCGTCTATGCCGATACCTCCATCGACCGATCGAAGACGAAGATCGCGCTGAACGGTGTCGACCTTTCCGGCAGCATGGTGCTCTATGACGATCTGCTGATCATCCCTCCCGATGCGATACCGGCATCCGCGTTCACCGGGAACGCATCCCTCTCCGTGCAGACATACGATGCGACCGGAAAAGAACTCTCTTCCACGCAGCGGCGATTCACTGTCCTGACGACACAGCAGGCGGAAGAGATCGAAAGCGAATTCCAGGGGAACGGCAACGCACAGGCGGAGACCCGCAGAGAGAATATCAAAGGGACCGCGAAGACGTACAACAGACTTGATGCGCGCGGTTACGGAACGTATGCAAAATTCCTCCGCGCCAATGCCCAACTGACGATCACGTCGGAAGAAAAATCGTCGAACCAGCCGCAGAACCGCTACTATCTCGGATTGGATGCACGCTATGTAAAACTCGGCCTGGGAGATGCCTATCCGAAATTCCCGTTCACGATCATGGACGGACGCCGTGTCCGCGGCTATACGTTCGATGTACTTCTGGGCGGGTTCAATCTGAATGTTGCGGACGGAGAACTGCTTCGCCGCGTGGATTACAACGGAGCACCATCCACACTGAAACGGAATATGCTCATCGTTCGTCCGAGTTTCGGAAAAGGAGAACAGTTCCAATGGGGCTTCACGTACATGAAAGCGAAGGATCTATTCGATCCAGGAAAGACCGTTACGGTAAAACCGCAGGAGAATGCGGTCTTCGGGACAGACCTGATGGTCGCGTTCGATGACCGGAAGATCGAATGGACGACGCAGGCTGCCGTCAGTTTGAATAATGTCGATATCTCAACGGCCGAGTTCAATAAAGACAGTATCGATGCTGCCGTTGCAAAGGGGACATTCTCATCCAGCGACGGCAATCAATTGAAACAATTCCTTCCGGTGCTGAAACTCATCATCACGCCGAATGAGAATCTTGTCCCGATCAATCCCGTCGGCGGCACATCGCTGGTCTATGAGACAGGAGTTTCATTCTATTATTTCGGCAACTTCCTGAAAAGCTCCTATCTGTTCCACGGCAAGGATTACACATCAGCAAGTGCATCGTCATTACGAAGGGATATCAAAGGATTCAACATCATGGACCGTCTCCGCCTTTTGGATAACCGTCTGTTCCTCACCGGAAGCTACGAACGTTTATCCAACAATACGGCAGCGAGCGAGATCACCACAACGCAGTACACCACGGTCAACACATCTGTTTCGTATTATCCGTCGAACAATCTCCCGAACTTCACCATCGGATACGGATTGAACACGAATATCAATCCCATCTCGTCGGATACGACCGGACTCTTTGATGATCCTGTCGATATGCAGATCGCGCTGAGAGCGCTGAATGACAGAACGAGCCGGTATTTCCTTCAGACATCCTACGATTTCAGTTACTGGGGAAAGCATAATGCTTCACTGAATATCGACATCTCACACAAGAAGGATAACACATTCAAGAAACAGGATATCTCGACCTTCAACCTGATCCTGCTCGGCAGCACCGTTCATTCATCACGGCTGGAGAGCACGGTCGGACTCTCCTTCAGTACGATGGAGTATCCGCAGGTGGACACCAACAATATCCGTTCGCAGGCGGTGCTCTCCTATCAGACCGTCACGGTGAGTGCACGGTACAAACTCTATGAAGAGGTGCTTCGATTGACCGGCACATTCGCCCCGACATTCGGTGATCTCTCAAGGACGTTGTTCGAGACCGGTCTTCAATATTCGATCACCCAGTATCAGACCGCAGCGCTGCAGCTGCAGTTCATCGCAAAT
>CALROS020000244.1:0-3988 GCA_943369855.1 Chitinophaga pinensis
TCCCATGATGCCGCCGAAATTGATGTTCGCACCGAGATGCGATTTGATCACTTCGGGTTCGGGGATCATTGGAGTGTGGTTCATCGGATTGATGTATGACCAGCCGAATCCGATGAACAGAAGAACGATGGCAACTTTAATGACGACGATGATGCCGTTGACGAATGCCGATTCCTGAGTTCCGCGGATCAGCAGCAAAGTAATAAGGAAGAGGATCAGAACGGCAGGCAGATTGATCATGCCGCTTATTCCGTCCGGGGACATTTCAAATGGAGAATGACTCAATGCGAATGGAATGGACATTCCCCAGTGACCGAGGAGTTTGTTCAGATATTCAGACCACGCAATGGCGACCGTTGCAGCACCGAAAGCATATTCAAGGATCAGATCCCAGCCGATGATCCATGCTACGAATTCTCCGAGGGTTGCATAGGAGTAAGTGTAGGCACTGCCGGCGATCGGAATGGACGATGCGAATTCAGCGTAGCAGAGACCTGCAAATGCGCAGCCGACAGCGGCGACGATATACGAAATCGTGACAGCTGGTCCGGCATGCTCTGCTGCTGCGGCGGCGGTACGGACGAAGAGTCCTGCACCGATGATCGCGCCGATCCCAAGCAAGGTGAGGTTGACCGGACCGAGCGTCCGTTTCAGCGAGTGCTCGGATTCCTGAGAATCAGCCATCAGATCTTTCAGCGGTTTCGTAACAAACAGTTTTGATGCCATTACTTTCCTCCTAAGGTTAAGATGTGGTAATAAATACGTAAACAGACACTTGAAATCAAGTTCATTTTTTTACGGAGATGAACAATGCGGTCGAGACAAAGACCATTGCCGCGATGAACGGATAGGAGATGTTCTGCTGGAAAAGGATACCCCCGATGATCGGACTGATGATCATTGCCGCAGTGACGACCGATGAGACCATTCCCAGCACTTCGCCTTTCATCGTCGGATCAACTTTTTTGATCGCTTCATTCGCGACGACCACGCGGTAGACCGCCTGACTTGTTCCGGCAAAGGGAAGAGAGATGTAAAAAAGAATGATGTTCTGTGTTGCGGCAAGGATCAATCCAATCAAGGTTATTCCGAACATGATCCGTTCAAGCTGCAGATTGGTGAAATATCTCGTCCAGAATTTCGGGAGCAGCAATGTTTGATTGACCGCGATGATCACACCCATTGCCGTGAATAATAATCCTGTCTGCAGTGCTGTATAATGGAATGCGCTTTGTGTGAACAGGGAGAACGTTGTCTGTGCGATCACGAATGACAGTGCAAAGAAGAACCATTTGAAATATAACGGCCGGAGCGCAATATTCTGATACGCATTGCGGATCGGCAGGAACGGATTATAGCGGAGCTGCATTGTACTGCGGTGAAAATTCGATTCCGTCAGAAAGAAGAATGCCGAGATCCCGTTCACCAGCGCCATGCTTCCCGCAAGGTAGAACGGTGCTGAATGGGAGATCTTGCTGAAGACTCCGCCGACCATCGGGCCGAGGATGAATCCGATACCGAATGTCGCTCCGATGATGCCGAGATTCTTCACCCGTTCTTTCTCATCATTTCCCGAGATGTCCACAAGATAACTTTGTGCCGTTGTGAAATTCCCTGCAGCGAGTCCGTCGATGATACGGCCGAGAAATAAAAGAGGGATGGAGACTGCACTGGCAAAGACGAACCAGCCGATGGAGGTGGAAGCGATGGAGAGTAAAATAACGGGACGTCTGCCGATCCTGTCTGACAATGCACCGAGGAACGGAGCGCTCAGAAATGCACAGAGTGAATACACCGAGAACAATAATGTTATGGTAACGGCGGAAGCACCGAATTCCGTGAGATAGAACGGCAGGATGGGAATGACGATGCCAAACCCGAGGACATCCACGAAGACCGTGGAAAGAATGATGAACTTTTGTTTCGACATGACGGAGAAAGATAACGAATTATTGTATATTCACCAAGGTATACAATGAAAACGTCGATAATACTCAACGAACTCCGCGCACTCGGCAGCGAACAGAACGTTCGGGGGATGATCCGGTTTGGAATCACGGCAGAGAAGGCCTTCGGTGTTTCCGTTCCGAAGATCCGTGATCTTGCGAAACGGATCGGGAAGGACCATGAACTTGCTCTCGAGTTGTGGCAGACAGGGTATCATGAAGCGCGGATCCTCGCTGCAATGACCGCTGATGCTGAATCAGCGACGCTCGGTCAAATGGACCAATGGGTAAAAGAGATCAGCAATTGGGCGCAATGCGATTCAGCGTGTACGGAATATTTCCAGAAGACACGGTATGCCTATGTTCTTCCCGAACGATGGTGCGGTAGTTCGAAAGAATTCGTCCGCCGCGCCGGTATTGTGATGATCGCTGTGCTTGCCGTGCACCATAAAAAGACGGATGATGATGTGTTCGAGAAATTCTTACCACTACTGAAAGCGTGCAGCACTGATGAACGGAATTTCGTCCGCAAAGGGGTGAATTGGGCGCTCCGTCAGGTCGGGAAACGAAATACCCGACTGCATAAAAAAGCAATTGCACTTTCCAAAGAAATTCAGAACATTCCCTCACGTTCCGCTGCATGGATCGCTGCCGATGCACTACGGGAACTGAATTCACCAAAGACCATCTCACTTATCCAACGAAAAAAAGGTGCCGAATGAACTTCACGAATGATATCGACCGCAGAACATTCATTTCAAATGTCGGCAAAGGGGTCGGCCTGGCGACACTTTCATCGGCATACCTTCTCTCCATGCAGGAGGAATTGAATGCCATGACGAAGCCAATGGGGAATCTTTCCCCGGAAGATGCCGCAATGGATGAGGATTTCTGGTTCCCAGTTCAACAGTCCTTTTCCGTTACACGCGGAATGATCAACCTGAATAACGGCGGTGTTTCGCCCTCTCCAAGGATCGTCACAGAAGCGCTCATCCGGTATCAATGGCAGCAGGAAGATGCAACCGCCTACACCATGTGGCAGCTGCTGGCTCCTCAAGTGGAGACCATCAGAACGGGGATCGCTGAATTATTCGGTTGCGACAGAGAGGAGATCGCTATTACCCGGAATGCCTCGGAATCATTGGAAATTCTTCTGATGGGGATGGACCTGAAAAGCGGGGATGAGATCCTCACGACCACACAGGATTATCCGAGGATGATCACCACATTGAAACAACGCGAAAAGCGGGAAGGTCTCGTCCTGAAAATGGTCAAGATTCCCGTCCCTGCCAGATCGGATAATGAAATAATCGATGCTTTTTCTAAGGGAATCTCATCAAAAACGAAGGTCATTTTGATCTCACATCAGATCAATCTTACAGGCCAGATCCTTCCGGTGAGTGCTATCTGTGAAATTGCCCGTTCAAAAGGGATTGAAGTGATCGTAGACGGTGCCCATTCATTCGCTCAATTCAATTTTCAGCAAAAGGACCTTCAATGCGACTATTTTGGGACGAGTCTCCACAAATGGCTCTATGCTCCCAAAGGGACAGGATTTTTATACATAAAACGTGAAAAAATTGAGAAGATCTGGCCCTTAATGGCGGCTGAACAGAAAAATAGTGCCGATATCCGTAAATTTGAGGAAATTGGGACCCATTCGGCAGCGATCAAATTGGCCATTGGTGAAGCGATTGCATACCACAATGGAATAGGAGGGAAGCGAAAAGAAGCACGGTTGCGGTATCTCAGCCGGTATTGGATGAATAAACTTAAGAATACTCCCAAAGTCTATTTTAACACTTCTTTTGATGACCGGTATTCATGTGCTATTGCGAATGTTGGTATAGAGGGAATCGACCCCAATGAGTTGTATGGTCATTTAATGACGAAGCATAAGATCTACACAACCACCATTATCCACGATGAGTTCAAAGGCTCCAGAATTACACCCAACCTATATACAACTCTGCAGGAGTTGGACCGCTTTTGTGATGTGATCACCCAGATTTCACAAAAGGGTATTCCGAAATAACACGATG
>CALROS020000245.1:0-3958 GCA_943369855.1 Chitinophaga pinensis
GATAATATCACCGGCGGTATCGGCGGGGAATTATCCGCGTTGATCACCGAGCATTGTTTCCAATATCTTGATGCACCAATAAAACGGGTCGGTGCGATCGATACGCCGACGCCGTACAGTCCTACACTGGAAGAATTCTTTCTTCCGAACACGAAAAAAGTTATCGCGGCGCTTCAGGACCTAGCCGCTTTTTGATTTTTGGAATTTGTGATTTGATATTTCATTAATACTTTTAAAGAGAGTCGTATTATGGCATTAGTTGATGTGATCATGCCCCAGATGGGGGAAAGCATTGCGGAAGGAACGATCTCCAAGTGGCATAAGAAGGTCGGGGATACGATCGCGAAAGATGAGACACTCCTCGAGATCAGCACGGATAAAGTTGACTCCGAAATTCCTGCACCGGCTGCAGGAGTGATCGCTGAACTTCTGTTCCAGGAAACGACCACCGTCGGGGTGAACACCGTCATTGCACGGATCAATACCGATGCAAACGCCTCTGTAAGTGCTCCGGCACCCGCCCCAGTTGCTTCGAAACCAGCAGCGGCTCCGATGCCGTCGTCTCCGGAAGTGCAGCAGGTTCAAACTGTAGTTTCCGGCGGTACATTGGTCGATGTGATCATGCCGCAGATGGGAGAGAGTATCGCCGAAGGGACGATCGCTAAGTGGCATAAGAAGGTCGGCGATAAGATCGCAAAAGATGAGACACTTCTTGAGATCAGTACGGATAAAGTGGATTCCGAAATTCCCGCACCGGCGGCGGGCATTATTGCCGAATTATTGTTCCCCGCACAGACCACGGTGAAAGTGAATACCGTTATCGCAAAGATCGCAACAGGAAGCGGTGCGGTGGTATCAGCTGTACCTTCAATTCCGGCACCAGTTGTTGAATCGAAATCTGCAGCTCACGTTCAACACTCAGTTTCTGTCCCGCCGCAGAGTGTGCATGAATCAGTTCCATCCGACCGTTTTTATTCTCCATTGGTATTGAACATTGCGCGCACCGAAGGTGTTACCATGAGCGAGTTGGAAGGGATCCCGGGAACAGGTTCCAATGGACGCGTTTCGAAGAATGATATTCTCGCATATATTCAGAGGAAAAAAGGAGGAGCTGTTCCTGCTCCGGCACAGCGCGTTGCTGTTCCTACAGCAGCACCGGCGCCCGCATTCAAACCTGCAGCACCGATCACATATCCCGCAGGCAGAGTTGAGATCATCAAGATGGATACGATGCGGAAGGCGATCGCTGAACATATGGTGCGCAGTAAGCACACCTCCGCGCATGTCGGGTCGCTTTCGGAAGCTGATCTGACCCCGATCGTGAAATTCCGTGAGAAGAACAAAGCTGCGTTTGAGAAAAAAGAAGGATTCAATTTAACATACACGCCGTTCTTTCTTGAAGCAGTCGTGAAAGCGATCAAGGATTTCCCGATGCTCAATTCTTCGGTGGACGGTGACATGGTCATCATCCGTAAGGATGTCAACCTCGGAGTCGCCGTTGCGCTGGAGAATGGATTGATCGTTCCTGTGATCAAGAATGCGGAACAGAAGAATCTTGCCGGGATCGCCCGCTCGTTGAATGATCTGGCAACACGCGCCCGCAGCAAGAAATTGCTTCCGGATGAAGTGACCGGCGGGACATTCACCGTGACGAATCCGGGCGGATACGGAAATCTCTACGGATTCCCGATCATCAATCAGCCGCAGGTCGCGATCCTTGGCGTCGGCGCTATCAAAAAGCGTCCGGTCGTGATCGATGATGCTATTGCGATCCGTTCAATGGTCTATATATCAATGTCTTATGACCACCGCATCATCGACGGAGCGCTCGGCGGAATGTTCATGCAAAAAGTTGTTTACTATTTGGAAAATTTTGACGTTACTCAAGCGATATAATAATGGAAATTGTCATACAGGAAATACCGGCTGTTGAAGAACCAAAGCAGAATGCTGTCCGCAAACCGGAATGGCTGAAAGCACGAGTTCCGGGGGGTGAAAGCTATTCCCGTCTGAAGAACATGATCGATGAACGGAAACTTCATACGGTCTGCGAAGAGGCCCGCTGCCCGAATATGGGCGAATGCTGGAATGCAGGGACCGCGACATTCATGATCCTCGGCGATACGTGCACTCGCAGCTGCGGATTCTGCAATGTGAAGACCGGAAAGATGCATCTGGTGGACGAGGATGAACCGCGCCGTGTCGGTGAAGCGGTCGGGTTGATGAATCTTCGCCATGCGGTCATCACATCGGTGAACCGGGACGAATTGTTCGACGGCGGCGCGCACATCTTTGCGAATACGATCCAGGAGATCCGCAAACGGCTGCCCCTTTGTAAAGTGGAAGTTCTCATTCCTGATTTCATGGGAAGTGAAGAGGCGCTGAATATCGTCCTTGATGCTCAACCCGATGTTCTGAACCATAATATAGAGACGGTACCTCGATTGTACCGTACTGTTCGTCCCCAGGCGCATTATCACCGTACGCTGGAATTGCTTGAGCGTGCGAAAGAACGCGGGTTCACGACAAAGACAGGATTGATGGTCGGTCTCGGAGAAACGGCAGATGAAGTGATCAATGTGATGGGGGATCTTCGTGCCGTGAATTGCGACATCTTCACGATCGGACAGTATCTGCAGCCGACAAAGAATCATCTACCGGTCGACCGTTATGTTCATCCGGATGAATTTGCAATGTACCGCGAGAAGGGAATGGCAATGGGATTCAAGCATGTCCAATCGAGTCCGCTCACCCGCAGTTCGTATCATGCGGAACAACACGTGTAGTTTTTTACTTAATCGATTACCTAACACAGGGAAACCTTGCTAATGAAAGAAGAAAAAAAGAAAACAAAAGAACCGCGATGGGCTGATCTTAATTTGTCCAACGAGAAGCTCATCAAGATGTACCGCGACATGCTGTTGATCCGCCGCTTCGAAGAGCGCGCCGCTCAGGAGTACGGTAAAGGAAAGATCGGCGGTTTCTGTCATTTGTATATCGGACAGGAAGCGACCGGCGTCGGCGCCATCGCACCGCTGCGTGAAGATGATTACATCTATACGGCTTACCGCGATCACGGTCAGGCGATCGCACGCGGCATGGACATCAACGGCTGTATGGCTGAATTGTTCGGCAAAGTGACCGGAGTTTCAAAAGGGATCGGCGGTTCGATGCACTTCTATGATCTGTCTAAAGGATTCATGGGGGGCTGGGGTATCGTCGGCGGACATCCGCCGCTTGCCGCCGGATCAGCGTTTGCTACAAAGTATCAGGGCAAAGATTCCGTCACCATCTGCTTCATGGGTGAAGCATCCACGAACCAGGGGGTGTTCCATGAAACATTGAACATGGCGGAACTGTGGAAACTTCCCGTTATCTTCATCTGCGAGAACAACGGATACGGAATGGGAACGGCGATCTCCCGCGCAATGGCCGGTGAGCATCTGTTCGAGAAAGCGGCCGGATATGAAATGGCCCGCGGTGCCGTGAACGGAATGGACGTGATCGAGATGTACCGCGAGATGTCCATTGCGATCGAACGCGCACGCAAAGAAAGTCTCCCGACATTCATCGAAGCCCGCACGTACCGTTTCCGCGGTCACTCGATGTCCGATCCCGGTCAGTACCGGACGAAAGAGGAGATCGATGAATACAAAAAACGCGATCCGATCGAAACGTTCGGACGTGAATTGGTTGCGGAAGGTGTGTTGAAGGAATCCGATCTTGAAGCGATGGATGATCAGATCAAAGCTGAGGTCCAAAAGTCAGTGGAATTTGCCGATGCAAGTCCTCAGCCGCCGCTGGAAATGCTCCATGAAAATGTGTACGCATAATTTTAATCAGACGCCGGAATCCGCATTGCTGCGGACCCCGGCCTCCATCTAAAGGAAACTACGACAATGGCAGTTCTACAGATACGTGAAGCAATCAATCAGGCAATCGATGAGGAAATGCAGCG
>CALROS020000246.1:0-3938 GCA_943369855.1 Chitinophaga pinensis
CAGGAGGCTTGCGATGATCGTATTGATACCGACGGATTTTCCCATACCGGTAGCGCCGGCTATGAGAACGTGCGGCATCTTCGCCAGGTCGTCAATGAAGATCTCGCCGGTGATGGTCTTTCCCATCGCCAGCGGAAGCGCGAATTTACTGTCACGGAACTTCTCGGAATTCAGAATGCTGCGGATCGTGACGATCTGCGGTTTATTGTTCGGGATCTCCACACCGACGGTCCCTTTTCCGGGGATCGGCGCTTCAATGCGGATACCGCGCGCCTGCATGGCGAGCGCAAGGTCATTCGAAAGCGACGTGATCTTCGAGACCTTCACACCGGTTGCAGGGACCAGTTCATAGAGTGTAACGACCGGTCCGGGAGTGACGCTCACATTGGCGATCTCTACATCAAAATCCGCCAGCTTTGCCTGAAGGAGCGCCGCATTGCTCTTCAGTTCATCATCGCTGATCTTCTCTTCATACTTCTTCGGATCGAGCAGTTCAACGGACGGGAAGATAAAATCGATCTCTTCATCCTCAACTTCACGTTCTTCCAGTTCCGCTTCCTTCTCTTTGATCCCTTCGTTGATCTCGAGCGGGATATCAGTGTCGTCAATGATCGTCGTAACGGATTTCTCTTCGTCCACCAGTTTGATCACGGGTTGAGGACGGACAAATTCTTTCTTCGGCGGTTTCTGTGAGGGACGTTCCTCTTCCGCAGCGATCTCACTGTCCGGCCGTTTCACTTTGATCTCTGCCGCGGCGCGTTTCTTTTCCTCTTCACGTTCCTGTGCGCGGACCTCCTGCTGCTCTTTCCACTCATCCATCTTCGCACCGAACAGTTCACCGGTATCCACGAAGAATGCTTTCAGCCGTTCCGATGTCTTGTGAAGATCAAGATCGATGGCGAGCGTGAGTGCCACGATCATGAACGATACTGTCAGAATGATGCCGCCCGCCAATCCGATCGTCTGATACAGGATCGTCGCGAAGAACGCGCCGAAACTTCCGTGCCATTCCGACGTGATCACTTCGGAAAGTCCGGTCTTCCGCAGAAGACCGAAGAATGCTGCTCCCAGCAGAGACAGGATGATGGCGTAATTCGTAAAATAGACGAGACGGCGTATGCTTCCGCTGCGGAGCATCGTCCATCCCCACATCAACAGCAGTACGGGAACGATGAACGCAAAGAAACCGACAGTGGAGTTGATGAGAAAGTTCGAAAGGATCGCACCGAAGAGACCAAGCCAGTTGGTGGTCAGTTCGGATTTTTGCTGGATGAGAGGATCATTCGTGAAGACCTTGTACAGATCGGCAAAACGCACTTCGCCGTTCGCTTCATCGCCCGAAGAATATGAGACCATCGAGAGGAGCGCCATCACACCGAAGACGATCACCAGGAACGACAGTATCTGCCTGCGCTGCTGGGAATTCTTCTTCGCGTCGGTGTTGGTCTTCTTCTTGCGAACGGGTTGCGGTGGATTTTCTTGCTGTGGCAGCGGGAAATCTTCCATTATTCTCCTTTTCCGCCGGAGGTGTCGATGCTGATGGGAACGTGCGGTACAGTCGGATCCGCTTTCTTCTTCAGTTTGATCACATTGCTGGAAAGTTCGGGAACAACGTCGAACGCATCGACGTTCGTGCAGAATTCAAGATCGCTGTCGAATCCGATCTCCATCAGGAATTTTCCATGGTCGCAGTTCTTCGCCATCTTCAAAAGGTTCTTGCTTGCACTCTTGTAGAGTGTGTACGCAGCTGCGGCGGAATCATTGAACTCGAATTCCGCGCTCTTATCGTCCATCAATTCTTTGATGATCATCCCTGCGCAGACCGCATCCTCAACACAGAACTGTGTGTGCTTTCCGGCGCAGAGGATGAAGACATCATCCTTCAATTCGGTGATCCGTTTCACTGCGGCGGACATATTCACAAAACCGGCGACGATCAGATTCTTCGCATAGCGGGCCTTCCACATCGCGGGTGCACCGTTCGATGTGTAGAAGATAATGGATTTCCCTTTCACCGCTTCTTCGGTATATTCCTGCGGCGAGTTGCCGAGATTGAATCCTTCGATGATCTTTCCGTTCCGTTCGCCGCCGCGCAGCACTACGTCGCCGAAAAGATTTCCGGAGACCTTCACGGCGGATTCGATCGTGTTCACCGGGATGATCTCTTTCGCGCCGTTGTTGAGCGCCGTGATCACCGTTGTGCTTGCACGGAGAACATCGATCACAACGACATGCTTATCCCGAAGGAACAGGTCGTCGATCTGTGATGGTGAAAAGAAGACTTCTATTTTCATAAGAGAACCCCTGTACTGCCGCAGCAATTATTTTTTCAAGAACGGCAACGAAACGATCACAGCTTCGACGGACTTCCCCCGGACATCGATCTGTATCTTGGTACCAATTTCAAAATACGGAGCATTCACATATCCCATCGCAATACCCTTTTCGAGCGACGGAGAGAATGTACCGCTTGTGACAACACCGACATTTGCACCGTTCACGAGCAGCGGATATCCGTGTCTCGGAACAGCTTTTTCCTGGAGCAACATGCCGACCAATTTCCGTTTCGGTCCGTCGGCTTTCGTTTTTTCGATCACGGACTTCGCGGTGAAATCACCTTTCGCCAGTTTTGTGATCCATCCAAGACCGCCTTCGATCGGATTCGTTGTCTGATCGATGTCGTTTCCGTACAGACAATATCCCATTTCCAAACGGAGCGTATCGCGGGCACCGAGTCCGATTGGTGCGATGGAAAATTCTTTTCCTGCTTCAAAGATCGCTTTCCAAACCGCTTCGGAATGCTTCACGTCAAAATAGATCTCAAAACCAAGTTCGCCGGTGTATCCTGTGCGAGAGATGGTCATATCAACGCCGCACAATGTTCCCTGAACAAAATTATAATACGGTATAGCAGAGAGATCGACCGAGGTGAGTTTCTGCAGCGTTGCCAAAGATTTCGGTCCCTGGATCGCGAGCAGCGCTAATGAATCGCTTCGGTTCTCGAACTGAACATCGGACGGACAATGCTTCTTCATCCATTCCCAGTCCTTATCGATATTCGCCGCATTCACCACGATCATATACGAATTCTCTGCCAGCATGTAGATCAGCAGATCATCAACGATCCCGCCGTCCTCATAGCACATTGCGGAATATTGCGCTTTTCCCGGCGTCAATTTCGACACATCGTTGACGGTGATCTTCTGCAGGAACAGCAGGGCATTCACTCCGTTCGCAAAGAATTCTCCCATATGGGAAACATCGAACACACCGACAGCTGTCCGGACAGTTTTATGTTCTTCCATGATGCCGGCATACTGCACCGGCATTTCGAATCCGCCGAACGGAACGATCTTCGCTCCGGCGCCCTGATGGATCTCAAAGAATGGTGTTCGCTTCATTTCGGTTGTCCTTTTTTCCAGTCCGCAAGGAACTTCTCGAGACCGAGATCGGTCAGCGGATGCTTCACCAGTTGGTCGATCACTTTCAGCGGCATCGTGCAGACATGGGCGCCCATCAGCGCTGCCTGCACCACGTGGATCGGATGGCGGACGCTCGCGACGAGCACTTCCGTTTCAAATCCATAATTGTTGTAGATAGTGACGATCTGTTCGATCAGCTGCATCCCGTCCGTGCTGATATCATCAAGACGGCCGACGAACGGACTGATGTACGTCGCTCCGGCTTTCGCTGCAAGTAATGCCTGACTGGCGGAAAAGCAGAGCGTCACATTCGTGCGGATCCCTTCGGAATGGAATGCCTTAGCAGCTTTCAATCCTTCTTTGATCAGCGGAAGTTTAATGACGATGTTGTCGTGGATCTTCGCGAGTTCTTTCCCCTCTTTCATCATTCCGGCAAAATCGGTGGAAACAACTTCAGCACTGATCGGTCCGTTCACTACGGCGCAGATCTCTTTCAGAAGTGTGACGAAATCCTTT
>CALROS020000247.1:0-3937 GCA_943369855.1 Chitinophaga pinensis
TTTTCACGGAACTGTGGCACGGTGAACAGACCTGTTCGGACACGTGCAGTTTCGAGACGGGGGAATTCGGATCTTTTGTGCTGAGCAGACGATGTTCACCGTGGCAGTCCGTACAGACCGGTGACGATGTATTACCTTTGGCAAATGCCTGTCCGTGGATACTCGTCTTGTATTTCTCCACAACGGCAGGATGGCATTGTGCGCACGTCGTCGGGATATTCGCCTTGTTCACACGGCTGACAGGATTGGAACCTTTCTGCATATCGTGACTGCTGTGGCAGTCCACACAATTCGCGGCCTTGCCGTTCCCGTTGTTGAGTGCTTTCGCGTGCACGCTCTGTTCGTAGGCATGGACGAATTCCGAAGCGACATCCTGTGTTGATTCTTTATTACCGTGGCAGGAGATACACATCCGCTCCTGCTGAAGTTTCTTCTCTGCGGCATTATCCGACTTGGATGATGACGGATATAACTTTTCATGACACGACAGGCAGTTCGGTGCATTCTTCACACCCTGCGCAACGGCAGTACCGTGAGCCGATTTCAAAAAATGCTCTTTCTTATCCGCGTGACACTGTCCGCAGTCCTCAGCAATGGTCGCACTGTTGAATTTCCCCCCCGCAACTTTCGGCGAAACTACATTATGTTTGCCGTGACAATCTTTGCACATGGCACTCTTGTCATTCCCGTCCGCAACGACCGTTTTATGGAACGTATGTTTGGGAACATCCTTCGTATGACATGTTTGACACTGGACAGGTGTGATTCCTTCTTTGTGCGGAAGATTGTTCGGATCGAATCCGGTGTGACAGGTTGTGCAGCTGAATTTTTTGTGGGGTGATGCAGCAAGGTGTTTGTCGTTGACAAAGAGAGAAACGGTCTTCCCTTTTTTCTCCATTGTCAGAGTATTGTCCGAGTGACATGCCAGGCAATCGTCATTGGTTTGCGAAAGGACCGGTACACTCAGAAAAACAAGAAGGGTAATGAATCGAATAAACATTGTCTTAGCCTATGGTTCGTCAAAAAAATCTCAAAAACGCGTGATAAATCAACAAAACCAGAGACAAAGATTGTGCCGTCAATTTTGATTAAAAATTCATCAATTTACGCGTTGAGTTTTTCAATTTTGACTATTAAAAGGGGCTATTTTCTACTTTTGGGATTGGAAAACCGTCAAAAACAGGTGAATAACGAAAATCGAGGGTTTTCTCTTGTTTTACCGATGTAGAACAAAAAAGTCCGGACATATCCGTCACAATCCTTCGGCAATGCTCAGGATGGTGGGTAAACTGTCCGAACCTACATTCGCGACATTCGATATTATTCTATGAACAGAATAGGGAGGTCGTTTACTCGACCTTCTGCATATGCATTTGAATGCCGATCTTCTTCAAAAATTCATTCGGCAGCTCACCGCCGGCAAAAATAAAGACATGATCGTTCGGCAGTGTCACTTCGCTCTGCTGCACTTTGATGTTCACATCCTTCTCAGAGATCCTGGTCACTTCGGAATTATACAACACCGTGATCTTCTTCTTTTTCACATATTCATCGATATGGATCCTGTTCCGTTCTTTGATCCTCGTGAATTCTTCCTTCCGATACGACAGCGTAACGGTATTCCCCTGCTGAGAAGCAAGTCCGATCGCCGCTTCGATGGCCGAATCACCGCCGCCGACCACGAGCAGGTTACTCTTCTGATAATACGCAGCATCGATCAACCGATATGCGACTTTGGACATCTCCTCGCCCGGAACACCGAGTTTGCGCGGAGTGCCGCGGCGGCCCAATGCGAGAATAACGTACTTCGCTTTCACATTCATCGTCGTTGATGTGATGGAGAAATGGTCCCCCATCTGAACGATCTCCGAGACCTTCTCACCGGTCCGGACCTTGAGTCCTGTCTTCTGCATCACATTCGTCCACAGTTCGAGCAGCGCTTCTTTTTTTGTCTCCATCAATTTCACTTTGCCCCAGAGCGGGAGTTCAACAGGCGACGTAAGAACGACCTTGGCACGCGGATACTGCAGCACGGTACCGCCGAGATCGTTCTGTTCAAGGATAATGTAGCGCAATTTCAATTCCAGTGATTTCAGTCCTGCCGTAAAGCCGGAAGGACCCGCACCGATCACCGCCACATCGATCACATCGTCCACGGAAGAGTGCGAAAGAGATGCGATATGTTCGATCACCGAAGTTCCCTGCTTCACCGCATTCTTGATCAGACCGAGTCCGCCGAGCTCGCCGATGATGAACATGCCGGGGACGTTCGTTTCAAAATGTTCGCCGATCACCGGCAGGTCTGCGCTTCGTCCCGGTTTTGCCATGAGCAGTTCAATGGCACCGACAGGACATGCTTCGGCGCAGAGTCCATGACCGATACACTTCGCGCCGTGGATCAGCGTCGCCTTGCCGTCGATGATGCCGAGAACGTCCCCTTCAGGGCACGCGCGGACACACGCGGCGCAGCCGATGCACTGGATCGCATCGATCTGCGGATGGACCATCGTCGCTTCCTGCATTCCGGTGATCTTCATCTGCTGGAATTTCGCTTTCGCTTTCGATTCCTTCTTGTTGAATTTTCTCAGGTACGGTATCACCGTGACCGAGATCAGGATGATGGTGATTCCCCAGGTGATGAGAGTTTCGTTCATATCAGCTCACTTAAAAACGGATACCGATCTCGGCGTAGACGCGGAGACTGTTCATGGTGTTGTCCAGGATACCGTCCACCGCGAGGGATGAATAGAGTGAACGGGAGAACCGGTAACTGGAGTTAATGGTTGCAGTGTGGGTCGTGTATGTTTGTTTCAAGGACAGGATGGTGTAATTATAGTAATCATACCGCAGCGCAAGCGAGAGTTTATAGAAGAAAGTCTTGTCGAGATCGATGGTGAAGTTCTTTCCATTGGAATAGACACCGACAATGTCGGCATACCGGACATCGGCGCCGATCTCACTTCCCATGATATCGGAGATGCGGTATGAGCCGCTGAGCGTATACGCGTCCCTCGCATCGCCTTTCTTCGTCCGGTAGGAGATATTTCCCGAGATGGACATGAAGTACGGAAGGCGGAATGTGGCGCCTGCACGATAGCCGTTCATGATATTCTTATCCAGCAGTGTATCCGAGAAGGATTTCATCGTTTCGAACAGATAGATGGAACGCGAACCATCATACCCGACATTCGTGGAGAGCCAATCCACCGGATAATAATTCACCGAAAGGAACGTATTGGACAGTTTGAATGTCTTCTCTTTCACACCGTTGTTGATATCATTCAATTCGACCTCCGAGCTCTGATAGACAGAGAATTCGGACCCCATCATGAGGAAATTCTGCAGATAGAGGAATTCCCGGTCAAGATTCCCTTTCACCATCTGTCTGCCGTAGGCGAATGTGCCGCTGTATTGATGGAGAATATCCGGACCGACCTTCGCGTTGATAAAGAATGCTCCTTTGGTCTCCTCCCCGTCCACCCCGATCCACCTGTCCTGCACCCGCGCACCGGCAAGGAATCCTGCCGCAAAATTATTGTACCGATAGACGAATTGACCGCCGTCGAATGTCCCCATACCGCCGACATAATCCGACGACAAGCGTCCGATTCCCGCGCCGAACGCCGCTTCGGGATCCCCGGTCTGCAGTGAAAAATCATACAAGCGGTTTCTCATCCTGCTCGCGGTGCCGTATCGGCTGTAGATATCGGAAAGATCATAGGAGGTCCGACCATACATCGAGAAGACGAGTCCTGTATTATAGAGGTTCTGGATATTCAGGCGGAGGACTCCGGAAGGCTGACTGAGATTGAGCCGGGAATCTTCCGCAAGAGTTCCGATGTATTGGATGCTCGCCCGTCCTGTGACGATATTCTCATCGGTTGCATTTCCTCCGGAGATCTTTCCATCGGTCCTGACAGGGACAGCAGTACCGGCT